>JANMDS010000407.1:0-5915 GCA_031376405.1 Betaproteobacteria bacterium | reverse complement strand
AAAGCACCCAAACTCATCATCGGGGCGATGATGCGCAAACTAGCTCAAGTCATATTTGGCGTGCTGAAATCAGGTAAACCGTTCAATCCAGCACTCCATGGCGCTTGACTTCGATAACAGTATCTACGTGTTTTAAAACACAGTCTTACGCTTGCCCCGCCACCAATAATTCTTTCGCGTGCGCACGCGTAGCCGCCGTGGTTTCTATCCCCGCAATCATGCGGGCTAATTCTTCTACCCGCTCTTTTTTGTCTAATGCGTCGATGCGAACGCCGCGCGCTTTTTTATCTTCGAGTTTGCGCACGGCGAGGTGCGTATTCGCGTAGGCGGCCACTTGCGCTTGATGGGTGACGGCGAACACTTGCCTTGCCTTTTTGCTCGCGCCGAGCGCACGCAAATGGGCGCCCACGATGGCAGCAACCCCGCCGCCGATGCCTACGTCTACCTCATCGAACACCAGCGTTGCAATCGCGTCGGCTTGCGCGAGCGCGACCATGATGGCGAGCGAAAGCCTTGCGAGCTCGCCACCGGATGCGGCTTTTTCAATCGGCTGGGTAGGGAGCGTGGGGTGGCTGGCGAAACGAAAGCTTATGTCTTCCGCGCCTGTGCTGCTGGGCTCGGCTTGCGGCAAGAGCTGGGTTTCGAAGCGCGCGCTACCCAGGGCTAAGTTGGCAATCATCGCGTTTACGGCTTTGTCGAGCTTTTTGGCCCCCGCTGTGCGCAACCGCGTAAGCTCATCGCAAGCGGCAGCGAGGGCTTGTTTGCTTTGCGCTACTTTGCGTTCTAGCGCATCTAAATCGGCGGATTCAGCGAGTTCGGCTAAGCGAGATTGCGTTTGCGTGAGCAAGCCTTCGAGCTGCTCCACGGGCACACGGAAGCGCCGCGCAGTTTGGTGTAGTGCGCCCATTCTGGCTTCTACTTCTTTTGCGCGATCCGGGTCGAGATCAAACTTTTCTACATACGTGCGCAAGCCGTGCGCGGCTTCGTCCAAACTGATTGCAGCGCTATCGAGCAAATCGGCTTGAACTTTCAGGGCACTATCGTAACGCTCGGCAGCGCGCAATTTGCTGATGACGCTGGCGAGGGATTCGGTGAGCGCGTCGTCTTGATCGGCCACTGCATTGACCGCCGCGCTCGCCGCATCCATCAAGGTTTGGGCGTTGGCCAATTTGGTTTGCTCAACGCCCAATTGCACCCATTCGCTGGCGTTGGGTCCGAGCGCACGCAGCACTTTCTCCCGCTCCTCTAACTCCTCACGTTCTCGCGCGAGCTGGCCCGCCTCTTGCGTCGCCCGCTCATACGCGCGGCGGGATGATTGCTGGGCTTGCCACGCGTGGGCCACGGCGTCGCGCGCGTTACCGGCTGCGCAAAATTGATCGAGCCATTCGCGTTGTACCGCGGGCTTGGTTAGGGATTGATGCTCGTGCTGCGCGTGTACATCCACCAATGTTTCGCCCAAAGCGCGTAGCTCCGCGATGGCGGCAGGGCGGCCGTTGATGAAGGCCCGGCTGCGGCCTTCCGCCTCAATCACGCGGCGCAAGAGCACACGGCCCGAGCCGTCGTCGCTCGCTGATTCGGTCAGTACTTTTGCGGTACTGCTTTTTGGATTAAATGAAAACTCAGCGGTGATTTCCGCTCGGGCTGCGCCGACGCGTACTTGCCCAGCATCGGCCTTCGCTCCGCAGGTTAAACCCAAGGCATCGAGCACGATTGATTTGCCCGCGCCGGTTTCGCCGGTGAGCGCGGTGAAGCCCGCTTCAAACTCCAAATCGAGGCGTTCGATCAAAACAAAATCGCGGATAAAGAGGGCTGAGAGCATGTGCTTTAAGTTTAGTGGATGCTTCAGTAGCGTAACATTGCAAAAAATTTCAAAATAAGTACAGGAGCTAACTTCATGAAAATTTCATTTTTTGCCATTGTGGCGGCGACGCTGCTTGCGGTGTTCAGCGCGATGCCTGCCACTTCGGCCTCGCCCGCACAGGAGCGGCGCGCGCAATGTCGCGAAGAGGCGGGCAGCCGTGTAGGCGCTGAACGCAAAGAATTCATCGCCGGTTGTTTGCGGGCTAAAAAAGCAGCAATCGCCAAAGCCGCCACGCCTAAACAAACCGCGCAGCGGGCAAAGATGCGCGCGTGTAGCGAAGAATTTAAAATCGCTGGGCAACCTAAGTCTGAGCGGCGCGGGTTTATCAGCGCCTGTATGAAGCGGGCGTAGGTTTTTGCAAGGAAATACCTGCGGCGTGAAAAGGCCGTTTTTTGGGAGATATCTTCTGAAAAACGGCCTTTTTGCGCTGCAGGTATTGCTGCGAATCTACGCGTCGGCGTGAAATTTATCCGCTGTTTCATTCCAAGCGAGTTTTTGCCGGAGCATCGCGTAGTAGTCGTAGCCCAGCGGATGCAAAAGCCGCGCGCTTAATTTACTTTTTGTCACCCGAATCGCATCGCCTTCATCAAGCATGTAGTGAGATTGCCCGTCGCAGTGAAGCCCGGCATCTTTGCCGCGCAGCATTTCAACGTGAATTTCACTCGTGTCCGGGCACACCACAGGCCGGTTGGTGAGCGCGTGTGGTGCAACGGGCACCATCAAAATTGCCGGAACGGCGGGGTGAACGATGGGCCCATTTGCCGAGAGCGAGTAGGCGGTCGAGCCGGTAGGCGTGCTCAGTATCAAACCATCCGCGCGCAGCCGATAGGCGGGCTTGCCGTCAATGCTCACCAGCATTTCGATCATGCTCCCTGCGCTGCCCCGCGAGAGCACCACATCGTTCACCGCAGTGGCGTGTTCTTGAACGTCGCGGGCGCGGGTTTTTGCACTGTCGCGGGTGAGGGATACGTCGAGAAGCGGGCGCTGCTCTTCGCTGAATTCTCCAGCGAGCAATTTGGGCAACGCTGTTTCAATTTCTTTCGCGGCCACATCCGTTAAAAAACCGAGCCGCCCTTGGTTGATACCAATGATGGGCACGTTGTGTTCCGCAGCGCGGCGGGCCAGCGAGATGAGCGTGCCATCTCCGCCCATCGCGATGACGGCATCGACAGCGTCGAAAATCTGCGCTGAAGGTACGATCGTTTGCAGCGCGGTGAGCGCTTGCAAGTTCGTCGCGCTTGCGAGCGATCCATCGATGCGCGCCAACACGCCGTGCGCAGAAAGTACGCTAAGCAAGCGCTGGAGCGGCGCATGGAGTTCGGGTGTGTCGGGTCTGCCGACGATGGCAACACGATGAATTTTGGACATCGCGGAAGTATAGAGTGCAAGTGCGAGGCCGCTAAACCTGCGGCGTAAAACGGGGCATTTTTCAACTTTATCGCTTCAAAAAAACTCAACCTTTCAGCGCGCGCTATCATTCGGCAATGGATGATCGCGCCCGCCTGCTTTTAAAACTCATCGTCGAACGTTACATCTCCGATGGCGAGCCCATTGGGTCACGCACGCTTTCAAAAACATCCGGCTTGGAGCTCTCGCCGGCGTCGATTCGCAATGTAATGGCCGATTTGGAAGAGCAAGGCTTTATCGCCAGCCCGCACACCTCCGCTGGCCGTATCCCAACGCCGCGCGGTTATCGCATGTTTGTTGATCGATTGGTGGTGACCCAACCCCTCGCGCAGCTTTCGATTGCCCATGTGCAAGAAGAGCTACGCGCCGCGATGCAGCCGCAGCAAATGGTGAGCGCCGCAGCAAAAATGCTCTCCGAGCTTTCCGCTTTCGCCGGAGTGGTGGCCACACCGAAGCGCGAGGCGACATTTCGCCAAATTGAGTTTGTGCGGCTGGCCGAAAAGCGGATTTTGCTCATTATCGTCACCCCCGATGGAGATGTGCAAAACCGCGTGCTCATTACCGAGCGGGCCTATTCGCCTTCGCAATTGGTGGAAGCTGCCAATTTTTTAAACGCAAATTACGCTGGGCGCTCGCTTTCGGAAATACGGTCTCGGTTAGCGGAGGAGCTGTTGCGTTTGCGTGAGGATGTAACCGCTCTCATGGCCGCGGCGGTTGAGGCGGGCGACGATGCACTCAACGGCGCCGCCCACGAATCGGTGGTGCTTTCCGGCGAACGTAAGCTTTTCAACACCCACGATTTAACCGGCAACATGAACACCGTGCGTCGCTTGTTCGATTTGTTCGAACAAAAAAGCCAGCTCGCCCATTTGCTCGATATGGCCCAGCGTGCAGAAGGCGTGCAAATATTCATTGGCGGCGAATCCGGCGTCTCCCCACTCGACGAGCTCTCGCTTGTCACCGCGCCGTACACCGTCAACGGAAAAGTGGTCGGTACTTTGGGCGTCATCGGCCCCACACGCATGGCCTATGAGCGGGTTATTCCCATTGTGGACATCACCGCGAAATTATTGTCCGGTGTGTTGTCGGCGCAGAGCGGGAACGGATAAGTTCTAGCGAAAACCTGCGGCGCAAAATAGGCATGGTTTGCGATTTATCTACCTAATAAATACTCAACGTTGCGAATCCGGTGGTTTGATTCCAGCGCGGGCTTGAACTTGACACAATACGAATCACCTACACGCCACCATCCCGCATGATTCCCTACGCACTCATCAAGCCCGCTCTTTTCGCGCTCGACCCCGAAGCGGCCCACACTGCCACGTTCGCCGCGCTCGACCGCGCGCACGCCTGTGGCCTGACGCGCCTGACAACTCCAAAATTGCCCGCAAAACCGGTCGACGCAATGGGTATTCGGTTCCCCAACCCCGTCGGGCTTGCCGCCGGTTTAGACAAAAATGCCGCGCACGTAGATGGTTTGGCCACGTTTGGTTTCGGCTTTATTGAAGTGGGCACCGTCACCCCGCGCGCGCAGCCGGGGAACCCAAAACCGCGCATGTTTCGGCTTGCCGAACACGAGGCGCTCATCAACCGACTTGGGTTTAACAACGAGGGTTTGCCGGGGCTTTTGAAAAACGTGGCGCGGATTAAATGGAAAGGTATTTTGGGGATCAACATTGGCAAAAACTTCGATACGCCCAATGAGCGCGCGCATGAAGATTACGCAACCTGCCTGCGCGCGGTGTATCCGCATGCGCATTACATTACCGTCAACATTTCTTCTCCGAATACAAAAAATCTGCGGGATTTGCAAAGCGAGGAGGCGCTGAAAACGCTCATGCAAATGGTGAAGCAAGCGCAACTTGTCATGGCTGATCGCACGGGGCGGTACGTGCCCATCGCAGTAAAAATCGCGCCCGATATGAGCGACGAAATGACCGTTGCTACGGCGCGCGCGCTGGTTGCGCTCAAGGCCGATGGAATCATCGCCACCAACACTACCATTGAGCGGGCTAAAGTCGTGGGGCACGCGCATGCGAGCGAGGCGGGTGGCCTCTCTGGCCGGCCCGTGCGCGAACGTAGCGATCAGGTTTTATCGCTCGTGGCGAAAGCGGTAGACGGTGCAGTGCCTATTATTGGCGTGGGTGGCATCCTCACACCCGAAGATGCGCTGCGCAAGCTACAGCTCGGCGCGACGTTGGTGCAAATCTACACCGGACTCATCTACAAAGGCCCGGAGTTAGTGGCCCAAACGGTGCGCGCGATCCCCTAAAAGTTGTATTGCTACGGCGCAGATTTGCCGCTACATTGCGGGTCTGAGAAGAATAACCTGAGGAGCTTAGCGTGGCAAATTTGATTGATCGTGTCAAAAATATTTTGTTCACCCCGAAAACCGAATGGCCGGTAATTGAAGCGGAGGCCAATTCGATTGGCGGCATTTACTCTGGCTACGTGATCCCGCTCGCGCTCGTGTTTTCGGCGGCCATGTTGCTCGCGTTTGGCGTGTTCGGCATAAGCATGGGGCCGCTGAGCATGAAAATTGGCTTCGGCGCGGCTCTCATGCAGTCGATCATGATGTTTGTGATGATGTTGCTCATGGTGTTCGTCGCTGCGTGGATCATCAACGCCCTTGCGCCCTCGTTTGATG
>JANMDS010000389.1:0-2295 GCA_031376405.1 Betaproteobacteria bacterium | reverse complement strand
GCAAAAACGGCGTTTTTCAGGAGATATCTCCCAAAAAACCTTGTTTTTACGCCGCAGGTATTGATTGATGATGAGGCGAAAACTTAGTTATCGACTTTAACGCCAGCCGCTTTCGAAACTTTTCCCCAGCGCTCCACCTCGCTACGAACAAAGCTTGCCGAGTCCGCGCGGGACATTGAAGGCAGCTCTGCCGAGGCGTTGCTCCAAGCGGTTTTAACGATGTCGTCGCTCGCCGCCTTTACTACTTCCGCGTGCATCTTGTCGATGATCTCTTGCGGCGTGCCTTTAATGGCCCAGAGCGCAAACCATGTCGTGACTTCCAGCCCGGGGTAGCCTTGCTCGGCCAGTGTGGGAATATCGGGATATTGTGCGGAGCGCTTGGCCGCCATTAAGCCTAACGCTTTGGCTTTACCCGCGCGAATTTGCGAAGCCGAAGAGCCCATATGATCGAATACCAAATCTACGTTGCCCCCGAGAAAATCCTGCATCGCTGGCCCCATGCCTTTGTACGGAATGTGCAGCATATCTACGTTGTGATTTACTTTCACTAATTCGGCAGCCAATTGCTGCGAGGTACCCGAGCCGGACGAGGCAAACGTAAGCTTGCCGGGGTGGGCTTTCGCGTACGTCAGCAAATCTTTCATCGAACCAAAGCCTAACTTCGGCTGCGCGATGACTACGTTAGGCACTTTTGCCAAAATGGTAACCGGCACGAAATCTTTCTCAATATCGTAGCTCAGTTTTGGGTATACGCCGGGTGCGATTGTGTGGTGAATGGCACCGACTAAAAAGGTGTAGCCATCGGGTGCTGTTTTTGCAGCGATTGCTGCGCCAACTGTGCCGCCCGCGCCGCCTAAGTTGTCGATCACAATTGTTTGCCCGAGCTGCTTCCCGAGCACCGCGCCCAGTGGCCGAGCGAACGTATCTGTGCCGCCACCAGCGGGGAACGGATTCACAAAGCGGATGGGCTTATTCGGCCACGCTTGGGCTTGGGCAAGCGATGCGGCCAGCGCGGTAAACCCTAACGCAGCGGACATCGCCAATCGTAAAGAAAATCTCATCGTTCAGCTCCTTGTTAAATGCACAAATCGTTATAAGTGGCAGAAATGTATCGTAGTTAGGCATTTTGCGCTGTAATGGTTTCCGCTTACGCAAAGCGCCACGGCGTAAACTCCCGCTCAAATACAACCATAGGAGGGCGCGGAGATGACTTTTGCCGCCATTACCGGCTGGGGCAAATGCATGCCACCAGCCGTGCTGACCAACGCCGATTTGTCTACCTTTATGGAGACCAATGACGAGTGGATTACCTCGCGCACGGGCATGAAAGAGCGGCGTATCTCGCACGTTCCAGCGGTGGACATGGCGCACGTTGCTGCGCTACGGGCGCTCGCCTGCGCGGGCTTGAAGCCCACCGATATTGATCTGATTGTGTATGGTTCGTGCAGCAACGACGAGACCGTACCGAACACCGCCTCGGCCTTGCAATATAAATTGGGTGCCGACGGCGTGGCCGCGATGGACGTGAACACCGCCTGCACGAGCTTTCTCTACGGGCTCTCAACTGCGAACGCGATGATCCGCACGGGCGTGGTCAAGCGCGCGCTGGTCGTGGGCGTGGAGCTTATTTCGCGCTACATGGATTGGGAAAACCGCAACGTGGCCGTGCTTTTTGGGGATGGCTGCGCAGCGGTCATCTTAGAGGCCACCGAAGAGCGCACCGGATTGTTGGGTGAAACGCTTGGCTGCTACGGCGATGCCCGGGGTATTTTGCGCGTGGAAGGTTACGGCGCGACCTACGCCAACCGCAATGTGGTGTTCGGCGATATGTTGTGGACGTTTGACGGGCCGCAGATTTTCAAAAAAGCCGTACAAGGCATGTGCGAAGCGAGCGCGAAAACACTGGCGAAAGTAAAAGTTGCGCCCGAGCAAATTGATTTGGTTGTGCCCCATCAAGCGAACTCACGGATTATTGAGTCGGTGGCGAAATACGCTGGTGTTTCAATGGAAAAAGTGTTCATGACCGTGCAGAAATACGGCAACATGAGCGCGGCCACCGTGCCAGTGGCGCTGGTCGATGCGATAGAGGCTGGGCGGGTTACCCCGAACGCAAAGTTGCTCATGCCCGCGTTCGGCGCAGGGCTCACGCTGTGTTCACACTACGTGGAGTGGGGCACGCGGACCACACCAAAAGATGTATCAAGCGCTGAGCTGCCGCCGTGCGAAAAAACCGCACTCGAAATGGTAAACGAAATACGCGCATGCAAAGACCCACGTGGGCGCAGCGCAGCGGGC
>JANMDS010000348.1:0-2298 GCA_031376405.1 Betaproteobacteria bacterium | reverse complement strand
AGATTTTTAGTGGCGTGCGATGTGAGGTATCGATGCTGCCACAACTCGTTACGTGCTTAGGAATCCAGTGAGCATGCGCTTGGAAACGAGAAAACGGTAGGATAGATGCGGTGCACCACAGCACACGAATTCAACCAAACTATTGCGACAAAAAAACACTATCTTTTAGGGAGATAAATCCCAAAAGTTGTCGTTTTTACGCCGCAGGTATTTGGTGCGAGCTTATTCACCCGCTTCTTAATCGAGAGCAACGGTAAGGTAGTTTGCCATTTACGGCAAGTTTTCTTCCAAATATGGCTATTTATGGCTATATTTACGGTTATGTTCAATATCCAAACCATTGAGATTACGCCAAACATTCTGGCGCTGCTCTCCAAGCTCGATGAGTTCAAGGGCGCATGGCGTGCGCTCGGCTTGCTCGCGCCCGAGAGGCTGCGCGCGCTGCGGCATGTGGCAACGATTGAAAGCATTGGCTCCTCAACGCGCATCGAAGGCAGCAAGCTTTCCGATCAAGAAGTTGAAATGTTGCTCGCAAAAATCGAGCGGAAATCGTTCAAAACCCGAGACGAGCAAGAAGTGGCAGGCTACGCCGAAGCGATGGAATTGCTCTTTAGTTCGTTTGAACACATCGCGTTTAACGAAAATCATATCGCGCAACTCCACCGTGATCTTTTGCGCTACAGCGAAAAAGATGAGCGCCATCGCGGGCACTACAAAACCCACGAAAACCGCGTAGCCGCGTTCGATATAAACGGCAAAGAACTCGCAACGATTTTCGAAACCGCCACGCCCTTTGATACCCCGCGTCTCATGCGAGAGTTGGTCGAATGGACCCGCCACTCGCGCGAACACCAAACGCTTCACCCACTGCTCATCATTGGTATTTTTACGGTCGTTTTTTTGCAGATACACCCGTTTGAGGATGGTAACGGTCGACTCTCGCGCATCCTCACCACGCTCTTGCTTTTGCAAGCGGGCTACGCGTATGTGCCCTATAGCTCGCTCGAATCGATCATCGAGCAAAACAAAGCAGGCTATTACATCGCGCTGCGCCAAACGCAGACCACCATTCGCACCGATCAACCCGATTGGCAGCCGTGGCTCGTCTTCTTTTTAAGCGCGCTTTGCTCGCAAGTAACGCGACTCGAAGCAAAAATCGGACGCGAAAAATTGCTTCTCGCCCTGCCCAAACTCTCAAGCGAAATCTTGCTCCTCGCACGCGAGCGCGGCAGGGTCACGATTGCAGACGTGATCGCGCAGACAAACGCCAATCGCGGCACGATTAAGTTGCACGTCGGCAAATTGGTCGCGGCTGGGCTGCTGGTGCAGAAAGGGGTGGGGCGGGGGACTTGGTATTCGATCTATTGAACAATTAACCACTTGCGCCGCCGAATGCGCGCATACCTAAGTCTGCGCCAAACCAAAAAAGGACTCGCGAATGGGAAAAATTGCGCGTACTAACGGTTTTTCGGTATGTTCAACGCGAATCGATAGGCATAAATTACTACGTATAGGTTGGATAGCTCTAGCGAAGTTCTGACTGGTTCGGAAAACGGCTGATTTAGTCGTTGTAGAGATAAGCAGTTTTTTCGAATCCGAGACTTTGAAAAACGTAGTTCTGTTTGTGTTGAGTTTGCGTTGCGGAATATAAACGTGGTGCGTCACCAATCGCCCTAAATCACCAAAAAAGGCTAAAAATGCAGCGAAGAACGTTTCTAACTGTTTCGGGAAGCGCCATGGCTTTGGCTATTGCGATTGGGAATAGGACGGCTCAATCTCAGCCGATCAGAGTACGCGTTTCAATCTCCACATTTGTTAAAGATAGTAAAAATGTTGATGATCTGAAACGCGCATTTGCAGGCGTTCGAGGCCGAATTGCAACTGATCCAATGAGTGCCCAATTTCAGTCTGCGGTTCATCAGTATCCAGTAGACGCGCAAGATCTAGCTCGGCAATCGTTTTCGAATGATCTCATGGCGTTCCTCAAACCGGAAGCACTTTGGGCTTCCCCAGAATCGGCGAAGAAAAATTGGTTTAAGTGTAGTCACTCATTTGATGACGGCCCAAACGCGGGAGTGCATTTCACTTCGTGGCACAGAGCGTATTTGTTCTATTTTGAAGACATTCTTCGTCAAGAGTCAAAGAACCCAGAATTCATGCTTCCTTACTGGGATAGTGTTCGTGAGCCGATCCTGCCAGATATTTTTCGGTTGCCTGCGGATAAAGACAACTCGCTTTATCTGCCGTTGCGCGCGCTACCCGTAAACCAGGGTAGGTCTATTGGCCCAGTAGCCAACG
>JANMDS010000340.1:0-1622 GCA_031376405.1 Betaproteobacteria bacterium | reverse complement strand
CAAGCACGGCCGGGCCAAGAAACGTGAAGTTACTGTTCGATTTATTTCGATTACTGTGCGAAAGCAAATGAAGAGTGTTGGGCTTGATGATGTCGCGGTTAGGCTGGCGACCCTGGATCGCTATCCGGTGGACAAGCAGGTCACGCTCGACAAATCCTAGGGCCAATCCAGTTTTGCTAAACTCCTTAGCAAGTCCTTTAGAACGTACCCAACCTGTCGGGGCGTTTATGGTGCTAGGGCCCACGTAATTGCCTGTCGCTTTATCGAATGCGGGATCTTGCGCATAGAGCAAATGATCGAATTGCTCTTGTTCATGCACTTCGCCGTCATGAATGTGGACCGTAGGATAAAAAAGTTGGCCTGGTAGTCGGGTTTCGAATTCCATTGCCATCGGATGCGGCTTGCCTACAAGCTCTTTGAGCTGAAACACAACGAAGCCATAGTCGGCGTACTCTGGAATCTTGTCCCACGATTCCTTTGCGATGACGAACTGCGAATCCAATCGATCAAAGTCCGCCTGCGAAGGAACAAACGAAGCCACAAATTGACCAACGTCATGAACAACTAGCTGCTTGGCTGCGGCAGAGTTGATTGCCTTGCTATCTACCCTGCGGGTAGGAATCGAATCAGAAGGGAAGCCGAGACTGAGATCGTCGAAAAAGCGATCGTATTTCTCGAACGACACAAATCGGACCGAGTCTTCGCGGGCGGGCAATGCGATTGGCAAAGGCAATATCATTGCATTCGGAACCGCCGATTCGTAACGCATCTGATAGACCAAAAATTGCGTTCCTTTGCCCGAAAGTCGCGCAAAAAGATTTGTATTGGATACAGACTGTATACTTTTTGCAAAACAACACATTCGATGAACCCTCGATTCTCATTTCTTTAGAAAACGTCAAATGGACTCAGCTTTTGACGAAGCCCGCGAATGACGAGTTCCAAAATCGCAAAGCGCAAAGAAATTCTTCTGAAGCAGCGGGTGACTAACGCGCACCCTGAAGTGCTGCAATCATGTCGCGAGTTGCACTCTCAACCGCCGATTGCCAACTTCTGGCTGCGTTGTACTTTACATTTTCATGGGCAAAAATAATTCCTCGTGAACTGTTGACAATAGCGCCAAGTCCGTTGGCATCCATTCCATGAACGACATCTGCCGCCGAACCCCCTTGGGCGCCGTAACCTGGAATGAGTATCCATGCGTTTGGCATTCGTTTTCGCATGGCTGCCAGTTGTGCAGGATAAGTCGCTCCGACAACGGCACCGACGCAGCCGTAGCTTGTTCCCGTTGCAGCCGACTTGAGCGACGCTTCCTGGACAAAGTCAGCGACTCGTTCCGAGACCGTGAGAGAATCCACGGTAAGATCTTGCAAAAAACCGCTACCGGGGTTGGAGGTCTTAACCAACACGAAGATGCCTGCACCGACGGCCGTCGATTGCTCGATGAATGGCTGAAGCGTATCGGAACCCAAGTATGGACTTACGGTGAGGGCATCGGCACCCCAAGGGCTTGTCCCCTCTGTCCCTAAGTAGGCTTTTGCATACGCAGTGGCGGTTGTGCCTATGTCATTGCGTTTTGCATCCATGATGACGATCAGCCCCTTGCTGGACGCATATTGACA
>JANMDS010000325.1:0-4631 GCA_031376405.1 Betaproteobacteria bacterium | reverse complement strand
TCGCAGCCGCCCATCAACACTGCGCCATCAATCGGATAGGAGCGTAGCGATTCCTCCACTTCCATCGCCAGCAAATTACGATAGAGCATTGAGGTGGGTTTAACGAAATTTTCAGCAACGGACATCACCGGAATTTCGATGGGGAAGCCGCCCGCTTGCAACACCCCGCGCTTGATATCCACCACCCGCTCACGAAAGTGGCCGTGGCAATTGCCCAAATCGCTCCAGGTGTTGAGGATGGCGATCAATGGTTTTCCCTGCCAATCTGCAGGCGCGTAGCCTAACTGCATCGCGCGTGAACGGTGGCCAAACGAGCGCAAATCGTCTGGCGCAAACCAGCGGGCACTGCGCAATTGATCGTAAGTTTTTTTAAATGTCATCGAGTGCGCAAAATGCCTGTTTTTTGGGGAGGTATTGTCTGAAAGGAGCCGTTTTTACGCCGCAGGTATTTACTTGCGTACGCTCACTACTCGGGCTTAATACCGGCCTTTTTAATCACGCGCGTCCACATATCGAGTTCGCTTTTCACAAATGCGCCGTAGGCTTTGCCGCCTTGCGTGGGGATGATGAAGCCCACTGAATTCATGCGTTGCTTAATGCCTTCGGTTTGCATTGCTTGCGCAATGGCCGCTTCCAATTTATCCACAATAGGCTGCGGCGTGCCTTTGGCAACCGACATGCCCGACCACGAGAGCGCTTCGAAGCCTTTGAAGCCCGCTTCTGCAATCGTCGGCACATCGGGGTAGAGCGGATTGCGCTGCGCGCTCGATACCGCAATGGCCCGTAGCTTGCCTGCTTTTACATGTTGTAGCGCGACGTCTTGGTTGATAAACATCATCGGAATTGTGCCCCCCAATACATCGGTGAGCATAGGGCCTCCGCCTTTGTAGGAGATGCCAGTGAGCTCAATACTTGCGGTTTGTTTGAACAGCTCCATCGCCATATGGCCCGAAGCGGCGTGGGTGTAGCCGTAGTCCAATTTACCGGGATTTTTCTTTGCGAAATCTACGATATCGGCAAGCGTTTTGTAAGGCGTAGCCGGGTTTACTACCAACACATTCGGGCCAGAATGCACTTGCGATAAATGAATGAAATCGGTCACCGAGTTGTATTTCAAATTGGGGTCAAGCCCGTGCGCCACGGCGTTTTGCCCCACGCCCGTTTGAATGAGCGTGTAGCCGTCCGCTGGCATTTTGAGTGCTCGGTCGGTGCCAATGGTGCCGCCGGCGCCGCCAATATTTTCAATCACGAAAGGCTGTTTAAGGCTTTTGCCCAACTCATCGGCCAACATCCGCGCCATCACATCGCTCGTGCCCCCTGGCGGGAAGGCGACGATGATTTTTACAGGCTTCGTAGGGTAGTCAGTTTGCGCGTGCGCGGTGAGCGAAGTAAGGCCCACTCCGGCGGTCGTGAAAGCAAACGCCACGCTTAGAAAAAATCGTTTCTTCATCATTTCAATCCTAATTTTGAGCGTATCGCATCATAGCTGCGATACGCGGGTTTGTCTTTTTAGTTTGGCTACACGGCACCGTGTGACTCAACATAGAGTGCGTAGAGCGAATGGCAGCTCGCCATGTAGAGTCGGTTGCGCTTCGGGCCACCAAATTCCACGTTGGCGCACCGCTCCGGGAGGCGGATAAAGCCGATCGGCTTACCGTCTTTGTTGAATACTTTTACCCCGTCTAAGTCTTCGGATTTTGTTGTTGGCAGGTGGGCCTTCATCCCACCGCCCACATCCGTCGGTTCCGCGGCGAACGCGCCGCTATGTCCCCAGCCACACCAAAGATTGCCGTCTCGGTCTACGCGGAACCCGTCTAACGAGCCGGTGCCCGCCGCATCGATGAGTTTGACTTTATTCGTGCAGCTTCCATCGCTCCCCACATCGTAGCTCCAGATACTGCGGTTTGGTGTGCCACGCCACTCCACCACGTAAAGCTTTTTCTCGTCGGGGGAAAATGCAAGGCCGTTTGGATTGACCAGTTCACTGATTACGGCGGTGATTTTTCCGCTTTTGTCTACGCGGTAGACGTTGGTGGTCGCCTGCTCGGTTTTCGCTCGACTGCCTTCCCACTCGCCGTTAATACCAAAGAGCGGATCGGTAAACCATATCGAATCGTCGGACTTCACCACGATGTCGTTGGGTGCATTAAGTCGTTTACCCTCAAAACTATCGGCAACCACGGTCATCGAACCGTTTTTCTCCCAGCGTACTACGCGACGAGTCACCGAGTGTTCGCAGGAAATTAGTCGACCTTGACAATCCCGGGTGTTGCCATTGGCGTAGTTCGCATTATTTTTATAGACACTAAATTTTTCGGTTGCTTCGTCATACTTCATGAGCCGATTGTTCGGGATATCGCTTAGCAATAAGAAGCCAGGCGCACCCGCCGTTTCGCTCGGGAAGTAAACAGGGCCCTCCGCCCAGCGCATGCCGGTGCCAAGTTGCTCCACCGTACTGCTGTAGATGCGGTACTTCGCGAAGCTCGGGTCAAGAATGAGCACCGACGGATCCGGGTAGCGTTGATTGGGTTTGAACTCAAAAGACTGCGCCAGCGCGCCACCTGCCATAGAAGTTAGACCTACACCTGCGGCTGCTTTGAGTACGGATCGCCGGTTTGCGCTGAATGTGTTGGTCACGTTAACTCCTTTGGGGTGAATAATTTTTGAGTGTTGGGCATACAGCGCGGAAAATACTGCCGTAAGTGTGCTCAATACATAATGGTAGCGCTACCATTTCGAATTGTCAATTTCAAGCTTTGGGCACCCGTCGTCTCAAAACCTACGGTTAAGTGCTTTCGCGCTCGACAATAGTGAAGCCCACGTCAACGATGGGGTTAGGCACATCGCGTCCTTGTGCGCGTTCGATTAAAAACTGTGCGCTAAGCTCCCCGATCCGTTCGCTATGGATGCGCACGGAACTCAATGCTGGTAGGGCATCGCGACCATAGGTTGTATCGCCAAAGCCGATGATGGCGAGCGAATCTGGCACAGAAATACCGCGCGCGCGCGCTTCTGTCAAAACGCCTAATGCCAGCAGATCTGAGCTGCAATACACGGCATCGAATTTTATTTTACGTTCGAGCAATTCCATAAGCGCCCGCCTGCCCCCTTCTACGGTTCGCATGGCCTTGATGTTGATCTGCGTAACGGGCGGTAGCTGCGCTTGTACGACGGCCGCTTTAAACGCATCCGCTCGCCGCGTCGCCCGTGCGTCATCGGCGCTGATCAAAGCGAAGCGGCGATGGTTTTTTTTGATGAGAAAGCCCGCCACTGCAGCGCCTACAGCGTCATGGGAGAAACCGACTAACATGTCAATCGGCGTGGGCGTTAAATCCCATGATTCCACCACCGGAATTTTCGAGGCGATGAGCCGGCTGCGCGCCTTGCCTGGAAGCAAAATACCGGTCAAAAAAATTCCATCTGGGCGCTGGCCGATAATGGCTTCAAGCAACAACTCTTCGCGCGACGTTGAGTAGCTCGATTGACCCAGCAACAGCTGATAACCCGCGTCAAATAACGTAGTGTTGAGCGCCTCAATAGTGCCCATGAACACGGACATCACTGTACTCGGGGTGACAGCGGCAATCAAGCGACTGCGTGCCGATGCTAGTCCACCGGCGAGCCGATTGGGCACGTAACCCGTGCGCTGCACAGCGGTGAGCACGCGAGTACGTACATCCGCAGAGACTTTGTCTGGCGTGTTGAGCGCGCGCGATGCGGTAATGGGTGCTACGCCCGCAAGCGCAGCCACTTCGCGAAGCGTTATCGCGCCTGCATTGCGGCGGCTGCGCTTCTCAGGTAGGCGATCAGGCATGGACGTAGATAGGGAGCACGAATGAATTGTAATGGTAGCGATACCACTGTATAAACGCGTCAGACCTGCGGCGCAAAAAGAGCTACTTTTTACTTTTATCGTCCGCAATACGGTGCGCGCTGAGAGATTGCACCCTGAAATGTTCATGTTGTACGACGTGTGATAACATTGACGACGTGATTCGCGGTGCACTGCTCGCCCCAACTCTATTTTTAGGTTGTAACTTATGCAACTGCCTCTCAATCGAATTCTTCTCACCGGCGCTGCCGGCGGCCTGGGTAAAGTGTTGCGCCCGCGTTTGGCCCCGTTCGCCAAAACGCTACGCGTCTCCGATGTCGCGCCGCTGGGTGAACCCGCGCCAAACGAAGAAATTGTGGCCTGCGATTTGGGCAACCGCAACGCCATGGAGGCGCTCGTAGAAGGCTGCGACGCGGTGGTGCACCTAGGTGGCATTTCGCTCGATGGCCCGTTCCCGCCGATCTTAAACGCGAATATTTTGGGCGTACACAATTTGTATGAGGCGGCGCGCATTCACGGCGTAAAGCGCATTTTTTTCGCAAGCTCTAATCACGTAATTGGTTTCTATAAACAGACTGATAAGCTAGATGGAGCAACCCCGCCGCGTCCCGACGGCAACTATGGCGTGAGCAAAGTTTTTGGCGAAGCGATAGCGAGCTTCTATTGGGACCGGTACGGCGTGGAAACGGTGAGCGCGCGGATTGGCTCGTCGTTTCCCCAAGCGTTGGATAAGCGCATGATGTGCACGTGGCTGTCTTACGATGATGTAACCGCACTTATCCGCTGCGCGCTCACCGCG
>JANMDS010000240.1:0-1740 GCA_031376405.1 Betaproteobacteria bacterium | reverse complement strand
AAGGCAAGCGAAAGCATTTGAATTGGCAATATTTCGATGATCGGTTGCACTGACTTAGGAACCTCGGGAGTTCTCAATAGATGCAGACCCGAGGTACGTGAGCCAATCAACATCGCGTTGCCACCGCCTCGACCGATCTGACCGCGCATATCGCGAGGGTTGGCGCGAACTATCGGTTCTGAAATTTTTCTTACAGCGATGAAAGTTAAGCTCCGCGATGTGCCGGGCTTTTTGTTGTGATGTCTTTTGCTGGTACGGTTGAGACATGCCAACCGCATCGCGCGATGTCCGAGTTTGGTGGAAGAACGGAAGTCGCGTGGAGGTCGCATCTCCCTGCGCCGACGATGCGCAAGCCATCTGGCGTGAGCATCAGTCGGTCCGGATTACAGCATAAAGCGGGGATATGAGCTGCCGCAGGCAGGGATAGTATTCTTCTGTATTCGTCAAAAGATATTTCGGGGGCGCTACTTGCCGCGATCATGATGAAATCGGCCGCAACAGGATCAAGCACAATCTTCAAACCGATTTGCTCGAACCCATGATTGTAATCATCATGCCCCAGCAAAAATATCTTGCGACCTGCGACAAACGGCTCACCGAAAGTCTTGGTGACGATCCCCTGCCAAGCGACTTCACCCGACGTGACAACATGGTCGAACGCTTCGACCGGAAATCCAAGACTTATCAGTCGATCGGCGTTGGCAGTGGACCTCCTTCCTGAGTTTGAAAGAAGAACCACGCTTTTGCCCAATGATCTTAGTTTTATCAGGCATTCGATAGCGCCTTCGTAAGGCCGGGTGCCGTCATGAAGTACACCAAATTGATCAATCAAGAAGAGATCAAACTCATCCGCAATTGTCTCCAGCCCGCAAATATTTTGGTAGGCGAACATGAAATTATCTCCAAACCGAATTTCTGTTTAAGGATTGCATTGCGGGCACAGACCTGGATCAGCTACTTTCTGTTTGAGATTTGGAATGCTGCTTTCGAAGGCACATTCTGCGCAGCGCTGAAGCTCAGCCATCGCGGTCTGCGTAGGCTCGCCACACCAAGCGCATGGCAGGCCACGGACGATCTCGACGACGCCAAATCCCGGTGTCCGGCATGCGGGGCAGCGCGTCGCAAGCCGCCGTGCGAGGCGGGACGAGAGCGCCCTTATCACAGCCATGCGAGTTGGGTTCAAATGAGCGCGCATATCGGTCACGATCAGCGCGAGCCCGTCATGCGAGATTGCGGCGGCGCGTCTGACAGCCTCGCGGATGGATTGTAAAGTTGTAATTCCATTTTCTGTTTCGCCGATCGGTATCGAATTAGGCTTTACGACTACAGCGTGCGACGGGAACTTCACGCTATGAAGAAAATCCCCAACGTCGTCACTTGGCGCGCAGGTACGGCTGCCGAAGTTGGTACGATGCGTAACCGCCGTTTCGTGAACCACCAAACCATGTTTCAGATCGGCGATAAGCAATACTTCTGTACTGGAGGCGATAAACGGCAAAACTGGATGAGGTCCGAAACTTCCTTCACTGCCGAGGCCAAATAATAAGCCAGTTGAGTCTATCGCGGAGCGTGCTTTCGCTTCCGCGGTCTCGAGCATAGTGCCTCGGCGAGGTACGTCTCCGGTGAACGACCCAAACACATCGGTGTTTATTCCAGGGGCGACAATCACTTCTACACCCAGCCAGCGGCCGA
Source organism: Betaproteobacteria bacterium (assembly GCA_031376405.1). Classification (GTDB taxonomy): domain Bacteria; phylum Pseudomonadota; class Gammaproteobacteria; order Burkholderiales; family Casimicrobiaceae; genus JANMDS01. The sequence goes on along the minus strand of JANMDS010000240.1, from coordinate 48 downwards.
ACGGTTTGCCTACCGCACGCTCCTTGCCATGCATTGTGGCGATAGCAA
>JANMDS010000207.1:0-2447 GCA_031376405.1 Betaproteobacteria bacterium | reverse complement strand
CGCCGGCCGATCAAATCGAGATAAGATTCGGCACAACATGGATGTCTGGGGCACGTACGTCACCCCCGCCGCGCGCGGGCTCGGTGTGTGCGCGGGCATGATGCGCGCGCTCATTGCGGAAGCACGCACGTGTGAAGGTGTTCAGTGCTTGAAGCTGGGTGTGATCGACGGGAATATTCCCGCCTTGCGCAGTTACGAAGCCCTCGGATTTTCGACATTTGCCACCGAGCCCATGTTTATGCGCGTAAAAGATGGCACGATTGCCGCGCAGCACCTGATGCTATTGAAGCTATGAACAAAATACCTGCGGCGCAAATACAGCATTTTTTGGGAGATATCTCCCAAAAATGACTCATTTTGCGCCGCAGGTTTTACGCATTTTTTTACCTTCGCGCCGGTGTGCCAGCGCGTTGAATTTTTAGGAAAGATCTCAAGCATGATTAACGTAACGCTCCCCGACGGCTCAGTCCGTCAATATCCCGCTCCGGTTTCCGTGGGCGAGGTGGCCGCATCGATTGGTGCAGGCTTGGCCAAGGCGGCGCTTGCAGGCAAGGTAGACGGCACGCTCGTGGACACAAGTTTTCGCATTGAACGCGATGCGAAATTAGCGATCGTGACTGAAAAAGATGCTGAAGGTTTGGAGGTCATTCGTCACTCCACGGCGCACTTATTGGCCTATGCGGTAAAGGAATTATTCCCCGAAGCGCAGGTAACGATTGGCCCTGTCATTGACGATGGCTTTTATTACGATTTTTCCTACAAGCGCCCCTTTACAACCGAAGATTTGGCAACGATTGAAGCCAAGATGAGTGAGCTTGCGAAAAAAGATGAGCAGGTGAAACGCACGGTGCTGCCGCGCGATGAAGCCGTGGCGTATTTCAAAGGAATTGGCGAAGCGTACAAAGCGGAAATTATTGAAAGCATCCCAGCGGATCAAGCGGTATCGCTTTATGCCGAGGGCGCGTTTACCGATTTGTGCCGCGGACCACACGTTCCATCTACGGGCAAATTGAAGCATTTCAAATTGATGAAAGTCGCAGGCGCTTATTGGCGCGGCGACCATCGCAACGAAATGTTGCAACGTATTTATGGCACGGCGTGGACAAAGAAAGAAGACTTAGAGCAATACCTTTTCCGTTTGGAAGAGGCCGACAAACGCGATCACCGCAAGCTCGGGCGACAGCTCGATTTGTTCCACATTGATGACGCCGCGCCAGGCATGATTTTCTGGCATCCGAATGGCTGGCGCGTGTGGCAGACGGTGGAGCAATACATGCGCCGCGTGTATCAAGATAATGGCTACCAAGAGGTAAAAGCGCCAATGATTTTGGACCGCTCGCTTTGGGAGACTTCGGGCCATTGGGAAAACTACAAAGACAGCATGTTTACAACCGAATCAGAAAAGCGTGACTATGCGCTAAAGCCGATGAATTGCCCGGGGCATTTGCTCATTTATAAGAGCGGGCTGCACTCCTACAAAGAACTTCCACTACGCTACGGCGAGTTTGGCAATTGCCATCGCAATGAATCTTCCGGCTCGCTGCACGGCATCATGCGGGTGCGTGGTTTTGTGCAAGACGATGGCCATATTTTTTGTATGGAGGATCAGATTCAAGCCGAGTGCATTGCATTCAACACACTTTTGCAAAAAGTCTACAAAGACTTTGGCTTTAACGACATTATTTACAAAATTTCGACGCGCCCCGAAAAGCGCGTGGGCAGCGATGAAGTGTGGGACAAGGCTGAGCACGCTTTGAAATCTGCGCTTGATTCGGTGGGCGCGCCGTGGGAAGAGCTCGTAGGTGAAGGCGCGTTTTACGGGCCGAAAATTGAGTATTCACTCAAAGATGCACTGGGGCGCGTGTGGCAGTGCGGCACGATGCAGGTGGATTTCAACATGCCGATTCGCTTGGGTGCAGAGTATGTTTCGGAGGGGAACACGCGCGAGACGCCGGTGATGCTTCACCGCGCAATTTTGGGCTCGTTAGAGCGGTTTATCGGCATCTTAATTGAGAACCATGCGGGCGCGTTACCGCTCTGGCTTGCGCCTCGGCAAGTCGCGGTAGCGGGGATTACCAACGACCAAGAAGAGTACGTTCACGCGCTCACCAAGCAATTGAACGACGCTGGTTTTAAAGCAGAATCCGATACCCGCGCTGAGAAAATTAGCTACAAGATTCGCGAGCTGGCGATGCAGAAAATCCCGTACATCGCGGTTGCCGGTGCAAAGGAAAAAGAGGCGGGCACCATCGCGATACGCAATCGCGCTGGAAAAGATTTGGGCGTAATGAGTGTGGCCGCGTTAATGGAGATGCTGCGCGCAGAAAACGTGCCGGGGGCGTAAGCCAGTGCACGGCGCGCGGCCTTCACTGCCCAGGCGCGGGGGAAAATTTGCTTAAATACCTGCGGCGCAAAATGGCCACTTTTCAGGAGATATCTCCCAGAAA
>JANMDS010000198.1:0-2046 GCA_031376405.1 Betaproteobacteria bacterium | reverse complement strand
GTTGGTCGTGACCGAACACCACAGCGCCGAGCATAACGTCTTCCGGTAACTCGTGGGCTTCTGACTCAACCATCAAGACAGCTGCTTCCGTACCGGAGACGATCAAATCCATCTCGGATGTTTGCAGCTGGGTCTTGGTTGGATTCAGAATGTACTGACCGTTTGTGTACCCAACGCGGGCCGCAGCCACAGGGCTAATCAAGGGCAGGCCAGAGAGCGAAACCGCCGCCGAAGCGCCGATTAGCGCAGGAATATCAGGATCAACTTCTGGGTCAATCGACACCACGTGGGCAATGATTTGCACATCATGGTAGAACCCTTCGGGGAAGAGTGGGCGCAAAGGGCGATCAATCAAACGCGAAGTAAGCGTTTCTTTTTCGCTAGGCTTGCCTTCGCGCTTGAAAAAACCACCGGGGATTTTGCCCGCAGCGTAGGTTTTCTCGATGTAATCTACCGTTAACGGGAAGAAATCTTGCCCAGGCTTGACGGTTTTTGCGCCGACTACAGTAACCAGCACTACCGAATCACCGTAGGATACCAACACCGCTCCGCCGGACTGACGCGCCATCTCGCCCGTTTCGAGCGTTAGCGTGTGGCCGCCGTACTGCATCGTTTTCGTAACTTTGTTAAACATTTTCTCGTTTCCTTTTTCTCTCATCACATCACAAAAGGTACGGCTTCGCGAACGCACAGCGCGCCCGCTCAATCCACGAGGCAACTTGAAGAAAAACGCTTTTCAACGCGTTTCATCAAGCTGCCTGCCTCGCACATACCATCTACCACGTTTCACAATTCGCCGAGTCCGCGCGGGCGGAAAACGGTTTTCAAAATGCGATTAAACAAAAAGCCGCTGCAAGTTCGGTTACAGAACTTTTAGCGGCTTTTCAGCGCGAGCGTGCTGCAGTTACCGGGCGACACTCCAGTTTCTGCACGCCTCTCGCGCGGGAGGCTTACTTGCGCAGGCCCAATTTATCGATGAGCGAGCGATAACGCGCGATATCGATACGTTGCAAATACTTCAGCAAACTACGGCGCTGATTTACCATCGCGATCAAACCGCGACGGGAATGGTGATCCTTCATATTGGCTTTGAAGTGCGGTGCCAAACCATTAATTCGGGCGGTGAGAAGCGCAACTTGCACTTCTGGAGAGCCGGTGTCGCCCTTTGCACGGGCATGCTCCGCGATCACTTTCGCGGACTGTTCTGCTGTTAAAGACATGATTCTATTGACCTATTTCAAAATACTGCGTTAAAGATGAGTCGCGTTCGTCTTGCTTGAACCAACCTAGCTTTACAACAAACTGGGTGCTAAAAATTCAAGCAAGCCCATGATTGTACACGCATTTTTAGGTCTCCCGGGGAGTATTTTGACGCCGCAGGCACGATTTCTTACCCATACCTGCGGCGTAAAAAGCGCATTTTCTGAGGATTATCTCCTTCAAAAATCACTTAATTTTGCAAGCGCCCAGGCTTCCGGCCGCAATCGGGTTTTCGAATTCACCAGAGCTTACTGCTTTGCCATCGAACCAGACGGGCAATTGGCCGACCGTGCCAAATTTTTCGTTATCTCGGCGGCGCTCATTCAAAATGCGCACAATGTTCCACTCATCATGGGCGCCGTTGCTAAACGACACCGAGGCCCGCAACGCGTAATAGTTGCGGAAGGTTTGCGCAGTAACGCGGCCACGCTCCACTTCTTTTTTTAAGCCCGCATCAGAAGCGAGCCGTTGCTCGTAATATTTTGCGAGCACGTCCATATCGGCTTTGCCGGTGAGTCCAAAAAAAGCCGCGAAATCGGTTGGACCTGCGAAGTACACGAAATCTAGATCTTCGCCGAACGCCGTAGTGCCTTCCATCACGCGCGTCCACATGAGCATGTACTCGCCGTGGCCGCCGTATTTACCCGACGCGGTGGTTAAATCTGCCTCCTTCATCGCGGGGTTGAGCACCCAAGCGTAATCCTTGCCCAAACGATTTTCAATGCGATCCTTTGCCGCACCTGAAATTTCAACGTTTAGGTTGAAGTAACCGCCACCGCGCGTGGA
>JANMDS010000151.1:0-4780 GCA_031376405.1 Betaproteobacteria bacterium | reverse complement strand
GTTTTTCAGGAGATATCATCTGAAAAACGGCCTTTTTGCGCCGCAGGTATTTCGTAGTTTTGCGGAGCGCAGCGCTTAGTAATCGTGGCGAAGGCTCATCCCAAGAGTCCGGATCGCTACGCCAGTTCGCGACGAATCGATGCCATCGCGATCAACAAAAGCAGCTAACTCAGTGCGGCGCGAAAGCTTGTAGAGGTAAGCCAGCTGCGCACGCTTGCGATCGCCCAACAAATTCGCTTGCACTTCGCGCACGGCGTAGTTGCCCACTACGGAAGAATTCGCACCTATGCCCACGCGCGCGCCCACGAGCCACCATTTCACCTCGCCACGGGTTTTCGCGGTACCAATGTAGTTGTCGATACCGTACATCGCGTAGGGCTGCACAACACCAAAGTTGTAGCGAATACCAACTTGGAATTTATCTTCAAAATCGTTGTCCTTCAATCCGGTTTTACTGGCATCGCCGCCATAGCCTACCGAAACGTAAAGCGGCCCGTCTTCGTACGAGAGCCCAGCATCTAACGAACGCAACGCACTCTCATCAGCACCCGTGCCACGCCAGTAAAGGCGCGCGCGGCCTACTAACCCGCCCATTTTCGGGGTCATGTAGCCAAATGAATTTGGAGTACGGTTGCGCGCATTCAACATGCTCGTGCCAATTGCGGTTGCGCCCGCATCGCCCGGAGCGAAGCTCACAATCGAGGTCACTTGCGAATACAGCGGCGAACCGGTTGGGTTGGCTGAATCTTGCGCACCAATGGCAAACGTGCCCCACGCATCGCTACGCAAACCTACCGCCGCGTGGCGTACACCGATGGCGGCGTTGGTGCCCAGTACATCGGCGCTGTAACCGTATTCAATGGAATACACCGCGTCCAACCCGCCCCACAGCTTCTCCGAGCCACGCATGCCGAAGCGCGACGCGTTATCGCTCAATTGCCGAGCATTTGCATCACCGGTCTTTTGCGCATTCAAGCTCAAGCGCACTGAGCCATACAGCTGTGTATCCTGCGCCTGCACAACGCCCGTTCCATGAAGCGAGATTAAGGCCGCTATCGCGCCTGTCCACAATTTTCTATTCATTATTGCTCCCAAAAACAATTATTATTTGCTCAATACAGCGCAGTATGACATCGAAACTAACCCTACTCACCGGTAAGTTTCGCTGCCTCTACAACGCGCTTCCACTTGATGAACTCTGCTGCTACAAGTCGTCCTAGTTCGTCTGGGCTGCTCGTCTCGACATCGCCCCCTGCCCCCTCGATTTTGGCGACGATATCTTTGTCGGTCAAGATCTCGTTGAGTGTCTTATTGAGCAGGACAACAATAGGTTTTGGGGTGTTCGCCGGTGCAAATATGCCGTACCACTGGGTCACATCCACCCCAACGATTCCCTGTTCATTTAGTGTAGGTACCTCGGGCAAAGCGTCCGAACGCTTCGGGCCCGCGACCCCAATCGCACGAAGTTTTCCCGCTTTTACATGCGGGAAGGCGGAAACCATACTTGGGAACATCATCTGTGTAGTGCCCGCCAATGTGTCAGTGAGAGCGGGGGCCGAGCCTTTGTAGGGCACTCCTGTTATTTCAGTGCCGGTTGCCAACTTGAAAAGTTCGGCAGCAAAGTGCGGTGCGGTGCCGTTGCCTGCCGAAGCGTAATTCATGCTGTTAGGCTTTGCCTTCAGTTTGGCCACTAAATCGCGCGCGTCTTTAATATCCAGCTTTGGATTGGCCACCATGAGTGTCGGCGAGTAGGCGACTAAGCCAATCGGTTGGAAATCTTTGACCGGATCGTAACGCAACTTTTGAAGCGCCGGATTCATCGCGTGCGTGGCGATATAGCCAAAAATAAGGGTGTATCCATCGGGATTACTCTTGGCGACAAACTCCGATGCAATCGCGCCATTTGCTCCAGATTTATTGTCTACGATTACGGTATAACCAAGCTTAACGGAAAGCTTGGCCGAAATCGCCCTCGCCATCGCATCGTTGCCACCCCCTGCAGCGGTTGGCACAACCAGAGTAATCGGTTTGGTCGGAAACGCTTGGCAAAGTGGGCTCGCTAAAATTGGGATCATTGCAATGGCCACAATAGAACTTTTCATTTATCGGTTTTCCTCAAAAATAGTCACAACACGTAGTTCGGCAAATAAAGCGTGCCTTCGAAAATCTTTCGTACGGTGCGAACCACTGATGCACTCGTAACGCAACGCGATTCGCCAGCCCCTTCCAGTTCAATCGAAATTGCAATAGAACCACTCGGGTGTTGGACGTTTACTGTTCTGCAGTTTCGGTCGGTTGCGCGTTCCCGATAGGCAACAGTACCGGGTGTGCAAAATGCTGTGGACACACCAATAGCGCCTGTCACCGCATGAGACGAATGGCAGCGTTTCGGCGTAAAGTACCGCGATGTAACACTGTCTGCGCAAGAACCCTCACTCACAACAACTGGTTTCGGGATCACGCTATTGCGTACGTCTCCCAATCCCATTCGACGCCCCGCTTCAATTCTCAACTGTTCAAGTGTGGTCAGAAGTCCATCAGTGCTGTCGAGCTCCTGCGCGCTCTCGCTTCCACTGAGACCAAGTTGATGAGCCCGAACAATCATCAGCGGAATTGCGGCATCGATGCACGTAACTTCAATCCCGTCAATGCGTTCGCTTCGTGCGCCCGTGGGAAAAACAGAGCCCGTCGTTGCACCCCACGCATCTAAGAAACTTAGCAATACTGGGGCGCCGGGTCGGGACACGCCGTCGATGCGGGTATCGCCGTCGTACCGAACCCGCCCCGCCGGCGTCTCGAGTGTGAGTTCAATCCTTGATCGCGTATTCACGTTGAACACGCGCAGCGTCGTCCGCTCGCTACCCGCAACTACGAGCCCCTGCTCTATCGCAAACGCACCAACTCCCGAAAGCATGTTTCCGCAATTGGGCCGATAGTCGACGCGGCGCTCTCCGAGCGAGACCTGCGCAAAAAGGTAGTCGACATCGCACCCTGGTTGAGCTGATTTCGACACGATAGCCACTTTGCTCGTGAGGCTTGAACCACCACCCAGCCCATCCACTTGGATCGCATCCGCCGCACCGATGGCGTCGATTAAGGCGCTATCAAATGCGGTTTGCTCAATCGGTAACCATTCGCGCAGAAAGAAGGGACCCCGCGAAGTGCCTGCACGCATTAGTACACAAGGAATACTTAAACTCATCGCAAGAGTTTTCCAGAGAACGATGCTTGTGTGAATTGCAATGATGTAAATTATTGATGCGTTTTAAACACTAATTTCTTTTTTTGGAAAATCGAATGCAACTTAGTTTGGAAATTTCCGATTTACAGTCGTTCAAGGCGGTGGCAGAAATGGCTTCTTTTCGTAAGGCCGCTGAGTCGGTTTACATCTCCCAACCCGCGCTCACGAGGCGAATCCAAAAACTTGAAGAAAACCTAGGTGTCGTGCTGTTTCAACGTAGTACGCGTCAGGTCAAGCTCACCGTTGTCGGCCGGGAGTTTCTTCAAACGGTGCATCGGGTTCTAAATGAATTAGAGAGTTCACTGATTGGTCTGCGCGAGACCGCTGCGTTTCACCAAACGCAGGTTGTGGTGGCCACCGTGCCATCAACGGCATACTACTACCTGCCGCAAATTTTCAAACTTTTTGCTCCATTAGCTCCGAACGTCAAAATACGCCTGTTTGACGCGAGCGCCAACGACGTGTTAGACAGCGTGATTCGCGGAGAGGCAGAATTCGGAATTAATTTCATGGGCTCGCAAGCGGGAGAAATCGAGTTTCGACCCTTGCTGCAGGAGCGCTTTGTGGTGGCGTGCCAAGTTGATCATGCGCTCGCTCAGCGCAAACGAGTGACGTGGCGAGAGCTGGCCAAGTACGAACTCATTACTGTAGGTAGAACTTCCGGCAATCGACTCATCATTGAACAAGCGATCGCCGACCTTCGTCTGGAGTTGAAGCACCGCTACGAAACCCAGCATGTCACCACTACCTTGGGCCTTGTTGAGGCTGGGCTTGGTTTAGCTGTTGTACCGTCGCTCGCGATGCCCCACCACGATCATCCGCTGCTTACTAGCGTGCCACTTTTCGAGCCCACTGTGCAACGCACGCTCGGATTGATTCGTCGGCGCGGCAGGCCGCTGCCACCCGCAGCCCAACAACTCTATGACTTCATTTTGAAATCAAGAAAAACGACTCCAAAGCGCGCACCGAGAGTCTGAGCCGAGTCTATCTGCGACCCGTTAGAAGGGCGCGGCATTGCTGGGGAGTTTTCGTACGCGAAGTAACTTATCTTGCGTGAAATCGAGAATTTTGTTTGCTGTGAAGCTACTTTGCGAATCGGGCTCAAGCGCGGCTATGATTAAGCCGGCGAGCGGTTGATCTAGCGGCACGTACATCACCCCCGCTGCGATAGGCAACCTGGCAGCTTGAAGGTCTACTTCGACGACTTCAATGCCACCGCCGCCGTCGTCAATGTCGCCACGCGCATCTTGTCTGCGCCCCGTGCTGGCGGCGCGCACGGCATAGCGCTCGACCTGCCACGTTTGCGCTCGGGTAAGCGTATGCATCTGCACACCAAGTAGCTTGAGCTTTTCAAGCGCAAGCGTTTGGGTGGGATCAAGCACGTAGCCGCACGCATTCGCCCGCGTGCGCTGCACGTCGAGCGTTTCGGCGTTCATCCACGGTACTTCAATTTCCCGCGTTTGCCCGGTTTTTACGTCCAAAAATGCCAGCCTATTTTTTGCAGCGGTATGTTTAGCGGCGATCACAATCTCGCCCTCG
>JANMDS010000143.1:0-1562 GCA_031376405.1 Betaproteobacteria bacterium | reverse complement strand
GGCCGGATTTAATTTTGCGAGTGTATCTTCGAGATGCGCGCCATCAACATTCGAGACAAAATGTACGCGCGGGCCGTCGGCGAATTTCGTTAGCGCGGAGCAAATAAATTCGGGCCCCAGCAATGAGCCGCCAATACCGAGATTGACCACATCGGTAAATTTTTCTTCCGATGTGCCACGAATTTTTCCGTTGCGGATCGCTTCGCTAAATGTTTTGACGCGATCAAGCTGCGCGCGAATGGCGGGGCGCACATCAACACCCGCCACTTGAAGAGGCGCGCTGGTGCTTGCCCGCAGGGCCGCATGCAGGGCAGGGCGGTTCTCGGTTGTATTGACGGCAGCACCGGCAAACATGGCAGCACGTTGTTTGGCTACACCTGATTCGTCAACAAGTGCAAGCAATGCGTCGCGGGTGGCGGCATCAATTAATTGGCGCGAAAAATCGGCGTATAAACCGGCTGCATGAATTGGTTTTAGTGCGGATTCTGCGGCTGGTTTTGCAACGATTGCCGCAAGTTTTTTCCACGCGGGGAGAGTAGTAGGATTTGGCATTGTTCGTTTGAATGACAGATAAGATAATCAAAGAGGAAGCAAAGCATAACTGAAATTCGTTTGGGTGCAGCGACGGAGCAAAATCGAATTACAGCACAACCAAATTATCACGATGAATCAGCTCAGCTTCGGCGATATAGCCTAATTCTTGTTCGATTTCAGCGGTGGGTTTCTTCGCAATTCGTGCCGCTTCAGCGGATGAATAATTCACCAAGCCGCGCGCGATCTCTTTGCCGTCAGATGCTACACAGCTCACGACTTCACCGCGTTCAAATACGCCCTCAACGCCAATCACGCCCACCGGTAACAAGCTCTTGTTGTCGCGCAGTACGGCACGCGCAGCGCCTGCATCCAGTAGCAGGCGGCCATTGGTTTTAAGGTGGCCGGCCATCCAGGTTTTTTTGGCTTGCAGTGATAACGATTCGGTGGTCAGGCGCGTGCCGATGGCCTCACCATGCATGAGACGCACCAGCACGTCCGCTTCACGACCATGCGCGATGACCGTGGAAGCACCCGATAACGCCGCCTTTTTCGCGGCTAAAACTTTTGTCAACATGCCACCGCGTCCAAGGCTGGAGCCCGCGCCGCCCGCCATTTGTTCGAGTGTGGCGTCGCCTGCTTTTGCGTTGGTGATCAGCGTGGCGTTCGCATCTTTGCGTGGATCAGCGTTAAACAAACCTTGTTGATCGGTAAGAATAATCAGCTCATCGCCGTCGATAAGATTGGTTACAAGCGCGGCGAGTGTGTCGTTGTCGCCGAATTTAATTTCATCGGTGACGACCGTATCGTTCTCGTTGATGATCGGAATTATTTTTAATTCAAGCAGTGTCGTTAGTGTGGATCGTGCATTCAGATAGCGTTTACGATCCGCCAAATCATCATGCGTGAGCAGCACCTGCGCGGTGCCCAGCGCATGGTCGCGAAACGCGGATTCGTAGACTTGCACGAGGCCCATTTGGCCCACGGCGGCGGCGGCTTGCAGGCGATTCACTTCATGTGGACGCACCGCC
>JANMDS010000139.1:0-4055 GCA_031376405.1 Betaproteobacteria bacterium | reverse complement strand
CGTCCCACACGAGCGGGGCATCAGCGCTTGCCGCCTCGCCCAACCACAGCGCGCTGAACACTTCTTTCGCCAGTTTTGACGACAGCGTGCCATCGGAAATCCGTGCGATTAAACCAGAAAGCTGAGCAGCAGACACCGGAGATTGGGCAAACGTTTTTTCTTCGCGATTGAGCGCGGCGGATAAATCGCCCAGCATCCAGTTCGCTACCAATTTCGGATCGGCATTCGTTGCGATAGCCGCTTCAAAAAACGCTGCGTTATCCCGATCTTGTGACACTAATCGTGCATCCATCGCAGACAAGCCGAAGCTCGTTTCATAGCGGGCTTTGCGTGCGGCGGGCAATTCGGGCAGGCGCGATTTGGTGTACGCAATCAACTCATCGGTCACCATAATCGGTGGTAAATCCGGGTCGGGGAAATAGCGATAGTCGTTCGCGTCTTCTTTGCTGCGCATAGCCCGAGTTTCATCCTTATCCGGGTCGTAGAGCCTAGTTTCTTGCACCACGCGCCCGCCGTCTTCGATCAACTCAATTTGGCGGCGTACTTCGCGTTCGATGGCTTTTTCCAAAAACCGAAATGAGTTCAGATTTTTGATCTCCACCCGCGTGCCGTACTTTTCTTCACCCAACGGACGCACCGATACGTTGGCATCGCAGCGGAAACTGCCCTCGGCCATGTTGCCATCGCATAAATCGAGGTAACGTACCAAGCCGTGCAGCGCTTTTGCGTACGCCACCGCTTCCTGCGCGCTGCGCATTACAGGTTCGGTCACGATTTCCAAGAGCGGGGTACCCGCACGGTTGAGGTCAATTCCGGTTACACCCACGAAATTTTCGTGAACGGATTTGCCTGCATCTTCTTCCAAATGCGCGCGGGTTAACTGCACTACTTTTTCACTACCATCTGGCATGGCGATGGTAAGCGTGCCGCCTTCCACGATGGGCATCTCGAACTGCGAAATTTGGTAGCCCTTGGGTAAATCGGGGTAGAAATAGTTTTTGCGATTGAATACCGAGTGCTGGTTTACCTTTGCCCCAATGGCCAAGCCAAATTTCACTGCACGCTCAATTGCGCCCACGTTCGGCACGGGCAAAACCCCAGGCAACGCGAGGTCAACTGCGCAGGCTTGGGTGTTAGGCGACGCGCCATATTCGGTTGGCGCACCAGAAAACATTTTTGACACGGTGGAGAGCTGCGCGTGCGTTTCTAATCCGATGACGACTTCCCACTTCATGCTGCTTGCTCCGCAATAGGCGACAATTTTTTGTGCCAACTTGTGGCGAGTTGATACTGGTGGGCCACGCCTAACATGCGTGCCTCGTCCAGATAATTGCCTACGATTTGCAAGCCCACGCTCTGGCCTTCGCGATCAAAGCCGCAGGGTACCGAGAGCGCTGGCTGGCCTGTTAGGTTCGCTGCAATCGTGAAAATATCATTCAGGTACATCTTCAACGGATCATCCGATTTTGAGCCAAATTTAAAAGCTGTTTCTGGCGCGGTGGGGCCGACGATCAGGTCTACCTCTTTGTACGCTACTTCGAAATCGTTGGCGATCAAGCGCCGCAATTTTTGGGCTTGCAAATAATACGCATCGTAGTAGCCGTGCGAGAGCACATACGTGCCAATCATGATCCGACGCTTGACTTCCGCGCCAAAGCCTTCGGCCCGGCTTTGCTTATAGAGCTGTGTTAAATCTTCAACATCTTTCGCCCGATGGCCATAGCGCACACCATCAAATCGGGAAAGATTGGACGACGCTTCCGCCGGTGCGATCACGTAATACGCTGGCACCGAATATTTCACGTTTGGCAGTGAAATACGCTTGATCGTTGCGCCCATCGCTTCCAACTGCTTTACGGCCGCGTCGGCCAACGCACGAACATCGGGCGCGATGCCATCGCCCCAAAATTCATCGGGAATTCCGATGCGTAAACCCTTCACGCTGCTAGTGAGCGAGCGGGTGTAATCCTCCGTCGGGCGGTTGATGCTTGTCGCGTCGCGCGGGTCGTGCCCGGCCATCGCGTTCAACATTAGTGCGCAATCTTCAGCAGTACGGGCCATCGGACCCGCTTGATCCAACGACGAGGCGAAAGCGATGATGCCGTAACGTGAACACACGCCGTAAGTCGGCTTCAGGCCGACTAAATTACAAAACATGGCAGGCTGGCGAATCGAGCCGCCGGTATCCGTGCCGGTGACTACGGGGCTCAAGCCCGCTGCCACTGCCGCAGCGGAACCACCGGAGGAGCCGCCAGGCACGCGTTCCAAATCCCACGGATTGCGCACTTTGCCGAAATACGAGGTTTCGTTAGACGAACCCATCGCAAACTCGTCCATATTGAGTTTTCCGAGCGTAACGAACCCTGCTGCTTCCATATTGCGCACAACGGTAGCGGTATACGGTGCAACGAAATTTTCAAGCATGCGCGAGCCGCAGGTCGTACGCCACGAATCGACTAAAAAAATGTCTTTTTGCGCCGCAGGAATACCTAATAATTTCGCTGTAGCGCCTTGCGCGCGGGCTACATCGGCCGCTTTTGCTGCCAACAGCGTTTTGGGCGCATCCACAGTGATGAAGGCGTTTAATGCTGGGTTGTGTTTCTCAATGCGCGTGAGGTAATGCTGCGCGAGCTCTACGCTAGATACTTTTTTTGCTGCCAACAGCGCTGTCTGCTCGGCCAAGGTGTGGTGGTGCAAGCTCATTCGATCACCTTAGGTACGAGGAAGTAGCCCTGCTCAGTCGCGGGCGCGTTAGCCTGAAACTTCTCACGCTCGTCGATCTCTGTAACTACATCGGGGCGCAGGAACGCCACTACATCTTGTCCGTGGCTCATTGGAGCCACACCTTGAGTATTCACGTTCTGCATCTCATCTATTAGACGAAAAATGCCTTCAAGTTTGTTGCCAACATCGACAAGTTCGGCGGGAGTGAGGTTGATACGCGCCAAATGCGCGATTTTGGTAAGGGAGTCGGGGGACAAAGACATCTAGGAAAAGCGACAAGCTGCTTAGAATTTCAATAGCTTCTTAGGTTATCATACTAATTAATTAAGTTTCGGGCGTAAATGCCCGATTTTGTTAGGGAAATTCGCGAAATTCGCGCAAAACATGTTCAAGTTTCTAAAAAGTTATTTGTCGACCGATTTAGCGATCGACCTGGGCACAGCCAACACGCTGATTTACGTTCGAGGTCGCGGAATCGTGCTCGATGAGCCCTCCGTAGTGGCCATCCGCCAAGAGGGCGGACCGAACGGCAAGCGCGTGATTCAAGAGGTGGGCTTGGCCGCCAAGCAAATGTTGGGCCGAACACCGGGCAACATTACCGCCATTCGCCCGATGAAAGATGGCGTCATTGCCGATTTCAACGTCACCGAGCAGATGTTGAAGCAATTCATCCGTAAAGTACTGGACAGCAAAATGTTCAGTCCCAGTCCGCGCATCATCATCTGCGTGCCTTGCGGGTCTACGCAGGTGGAACGGCGTGCGATTCGTGAATCTGCGCTGGGAGCGGGTGCATCGAAAGTATTTTTGATTGAAGAGCCCATGGCCGCAGCCATTGGTGCTGATTTGCCTATCTCCGAAGCAACCGGCTCAATGGTTGTTGATATCGGCGGCGGCACGACGGAAGTTGGCGTGATTTCCCTAGGCGGCATGGTGTATGCCGGTAGCGTGCGCGTAGGCGGCGATAAATTCGATGAGTCCATCATCAACTACATCCGCCGCAACTACGGCATGTTGATTGGCGAAACCACCGCTGAAAATATTAAGAAAACCATTGGTTCCGCATTTCCGGGTAGTGAAGTGCGGGAGATGGAAGTAAAAGGCCGCAACTTGGCCGAAGGTATTCCGCGCGCATTTACCGTTTCATCGAATGAAATTTTAGAAGCGCTGTCTGATCCACTGAACGCAATAGTGTCCGCCGTGAAGCAAGCGCTAGAGCGCACGCCCCCCGAGTTGGGGGCAGATATTGCCGAAAAGGGTATGGTCCTCACGGGCGGTGGCGCCTTGCTGCGCGACCTGGACCGCCTGCTGGCCGAAGAAACCGGCCTGCCGGT
>JANMDS010000201.1:0-1673 GCA_031376405.1 Betaproteobacteria bacterium | reverse complement strand
GGGCCACTATCATTGCGGGCCTTAGAAAATGATGAATATCGAAGATGCACTGATGGATTTTTACCAAAGGCATCGGTGGCATTCTTAGATGAAATTTTCAAAGCGAATAGTGCAATCTTGAACGCGTTGCTAACGTTGCTCAACGAACGCGAGTTTGATAACGGTGCCACGCGACTGCGCGTGCCACTCATTTCAATGGTGGCAGCCAGCAACGAATGGCCAGACGACGTGACGCTTAATGCGGTGGCAGACCGATTTTTAGTTACGGTAAATGTAGCGCCCGTTTCGCAAAGTGGGTTTAGCACAATGCTTACCGCCGACATAGCGCCTCCAACGTTAACCAGTGTGGGCTTAAGGTTGGATGAAAAAAGCCTTAAAGTTTTGCGATCTTTCGCAGAAAGTGCCCAAATTGCGCCGCAGGTTTTGGCGCTACTGACGCGCTTGCGCGGAGCGATGCACACCGCGGGGCGAACCATTTCTGACCGCCGCTGGAAAAAATCTCTGGGCTTGATGAAAATGGCGGCTGCGAGTTCGGGGCGGGATGTCGTGAGTGAGTGGGACGCTTGTGTGTTGAGCTGGACCATGAACCAAGGCGCGCATGAAACCAAATTCTTTGACGATGAATTGGCGGCACAATTGGGTGTCATCGATCACTTCGTGCCGACTCAAACGCAACACGCGGTTGATGCGATTGCCGCACAACTCGATCTTGATGAAATGGCAAAAGATTTGCAGTTTGATGGGAGCGGAAAGCTTTCGTTTTCACGGGATGCGGCAGAGCGCGATGCAACGGTCGCCGCGCCGCGTCTCCCTTCTGCGCTTGGTGCGAAAAAATACGGATCGCAATTTATCGCTTCGCGCAACGCTCAAGTCGACGCGTTGCTGACCGCAATTGATCGGTATCTGGGACAACTTTCATCGCGCAGCGCAGAATTTGAAGCCTGCGCAAGCGGCCATCTTTGGATGACGAATGACTTTCAAAGTCGGGTGCGCGCTGCACTCAGGAACGCACGTGAATCCGTATTTTTCTGTCGCGAACAGTTGCACGCGCTCCGGCATCGGATCGACGCGTTACCACGGTTAGCGTAAATCCATGAAATTGGATGCGCTTGATGAACCATTGCAGCCACTACAAAGCCTACCGCGCGGACTGTGGTTAGGAACCTTAGCGAACGGCGTTGGTGACCCATACGATAGAGTTCAGTTTTCGGTAAAAGCGCGTAGCGCGCTGTTAAAAGGTGAATTACCTGCGGCGCAAAACGAGGCCAATTTGTTTGATATCTCCTTTAAAAATGGCTTCTGTGCAACGATCGGGGAATTGGGTCTTGCGCAATTTGCCCGCGACAAACCCGATACCGCCGATCAGATATTACGAACTTTGTTTTGGCATTGTGACCGGATTGCCCAGTACCAAGACCAACTTGACGATTCATTAGAGGAAGCCCAGCTGCGCGCAGCGCGCGCCTTTGCTCTGGAATGGCGGGATACCGTAGAAACCTGGCAAGAGGTCTACGCGATTTTTGATTCCATTGGGGGACTCGATTTAGCAGCGGAGCCAAGCGCGATGAAAGGCTTGCTCGCGCGGGCGGGCTGGCAAGCGGTCAAGCAGGCGCACGCGATGATTCGCGATTTGCCAGAGCTCAAAAAACTCATTTCTACGCTGGGGCGAAGTG
>JANMDS010000125.1:0-3109 GCA_031376405.1 Betaproteobacteria bacterium | reverse complement strand
GCACAGAAGAATATGGTGCGACGAGTAGCTGCAAGTGACACAGGCGCTTAACGCGTTCGACAGCAGCACCAATGCGTGGATCATTCCCCGCATTGCTCCCGAAAAGAAAAACTGATCGAGATAGATGATTTTCTTGCGAATCTCCGGCAACCACAGCTTAGTTTGAAAAGAGCAATGCATACAACCTTGCAGTACGTAATGCTGGCGCACTGCGACATTGCCAAAACTAGCCTTGGCGCCACAATTGGGACAATCGCCACGAACATAAGAAACGAGAGCCATGTGTTTACTCTATGCGTTTATGTGCTCGTTGTATGAAGTGCGGGATACCTTTTGGGTAGAACGAAACTCGATTGATCGTTCTTGTCACCAACTGTCACTAAATTAGATTGCCCTGTGCGGCGGTCGCAACAGCCTCTTCAAGAACTGTTGACGCCGCGTCAGTAGCTAAGGACTGTCCATCGTCACTTTTTGCCGTCCAAGGACGAAGCTCAACGAGCGACGGAATCCTTTCTAGTGCGCCCAATGGCTCGATTCCCATAGCCGAAAGCCGATCCAACAGTTCATGGACGACCTCGTCTCTCCGCAGAGACCATGTGGAGGCAAAGCAACGCCAAAAAGTCCAACCGGCACGCTCAAGCACTCGCTGGCGGCTCATGTCAGCTTGCCAGCGGTCGGGGCCATGAAACTCATCTCCATCGCACTCGATGGCTAGGCGCGTGTCATTTGCGCCCTCGACCACCATGTCAATGCGGAATGAACCAGCTTTAACTTGAGGTACTACTCGGTATCCTTTGCCAAAAAGCTCCGAGTAGACTTGCTTTTCGAAGCCTGATTCGCACAATTCGATGAGGCTCTTGCTCTCATCTGCGCTACCTTCGAGAGGCTTGCTAAAGTGCGACAACAACCCATTGCGCAGATCAGCGGCTGATAATTCGGACAACTGAACAGAGCGTACCAAGTACATGCGGTCCCGTGCGCGACTAGCAGCCACGTTGAATCGCTGCTCGAACATGTTGCCCGATAGAGCCCGACAACTACCGGGCGAGGCCACCATCGACAGGAACATGATGTCTCGCTCGCTGCCTTGAAATACGCGGGCGTCGCCGCAAGAAAATTTGCGGCGCATCAGTTCGTTTGCATCGCAACGTGAGCGAACAACCTGATCAATGCACTTGGCCTGGTCAGGGCCCAACAGGGAAACCACACCAATCGAGCGCCCAGCGAACCGGCGATCGGACAAAAGCGCTTCGATCTCCTCGACAATTGCGGTTGCCTCGTCTCGATTCGTATCATGAGTATCTCGCCTGCCAGACGCGACGTATACGTCGACCAACGGAGGGTCAATCCGTTCAGAGGCTTTGGGTATACGCAACGGCTGGATGAAATCTTTGTAGAAGGTTCGATTGCTGTAAGAAATGATGGGTGGAACACAGCGGAAGTGCTCTCGAAGCATTACTTTGCTGGCGGCAAAAACAGTCGATGCAATGTCATACAACGACTTCTCAGGCGTCAGCACGGCCGCGTACGGTTGATCAGAAAGAAAACGATCCTTGAGTTCCTGAATACGCACGGACGAGATAAATCCACCGTCAGGCGACACCTGTTTGTCATCTCCTACGACGAGCACTTTTTTGCCTCGCAGAACTGCGGGCAAAGCCCAAAGGTCAGATTGGCTAGCTTCGTCAACAATGACGAGGTCGAAACTTCCCAAGGTAGCTGGGAGTGTTTCTGAAACCTTGGCGTGGTTCATTACCCAACATGGCACAGCACCCTGCGCGTCATGCATGGCCTTCTGAGCATCCCGCCGATGTCGGGTTGCGTTGGGGCCGGTGCCCTGACCAATACGGCGGACTGCAGTTCGATAGGTCTCAAGAGCTGATAGCACCTTGGGCGACGCGCCAAGTTTTGTCGAAAGCCATGCCGCTTTCGAGACCATGCTCTCATACAGCCTAGCCAGTCCGGCTTCAAGGTCACGCCTGCGCGCTGCCAGCGTACGCAACTCTTCGCGAGCTTCTATGGTGTCGAGATGCGTCTTTACACGCGCCCAGTTCCAAGCCTCGCGCCAAGTCACCGGCAGTGAGCCGTCCTCGCCCGTCTTCCCAATAGGCTCTGTACGCACACGTGCAGAAAGTTTGGCGGCCCCGGCTCGCTCGAACCTGCCGGCCAACTCGTTGACCGTACCAATGTCATGCGCAAGACCTTCAATGCGGCCAACCTCAGTTACCAGTTCGGCGTACCGAGCTACGATGCGTTCTGCTTGATAGTCGCTATTGCCAAGCTGCTTCTCGACGAACATTCTCATTTCTACAGATACAGGCCCAGAAGTGCCGGCAAGCTTCTCCTGCAACGTGGCAAGTTGCACGGCTGCGAGCGCAAGCTCCGCACGGGTCAGATGGCTCCGAAGATGTTGGCGGACTTCGGCGAGCTGCGACGAGTTTCCGCGTAATTGCAGCGTCGGTGGTTTCGCGAATACGCGCTCGGCCAAAGTAGGAAGGTGAGCATCGTGTTTCACTGCTAACTGGTGTGCCTTGCGAGCACTTACTGATACCAGTTCAATGTGGCGCAATGCAGTAACACCGCCCTTGACTACGGGCACTGAAAGCAACTCGGCGAACTCATTCCAACGTACGCTGAACGACAACACTTTCTCATGCAGCATGACGTAACGCTGCACGTGCGTCCAATCATCAGCATTGGCAGGAACAAGCCCGGCGATGCGAATGGCAGCAACCTGTTCCTTCACCTCGCCACCACCAATGCTGAATATGCCGAATGGCTTTCCCGACTCTGCGCCACGTCCGATAGCTTCACGTGCTTTGGGCGCTGACAACACTGGCTCCGGCGCCTCGACCGGACGCATTAGGAACTCGGCACGCGCTTCGATTAGTTCATCAATCTCGCCGAACAGCGATTCCAGCGCCTTACGCTCGCTTGCGAAGGCAGGCTGGGTACATTTGCGTCGGAGTTCGACAGTCCACACTTCACCTGTCTCTTCGAGCTCTTTGGCAATCTGGGCTGCGGCCTCAACCTGACCCAGCAGCTTGCGCGCAACATCAAGCACTTCAGGAGTATTCGCACGAAGTGCGAGAAGACCTCCCTGTGCCTC
>JANMDS010000050.1:0-3362 GCA_031376405.1 Betaproteobacteria bacterium | reverse complement strand
GGTTGGTCATTGTGGCCAAATCATACATACCGCCGGCGAACATATGGGTGCCCTTTGCATCCACGTATATCACGTCGGTATCGATTGTGGCTTCATAAAGGCCGCCCACGACCGCTTTGCGAATATTGCCCACTTTTGCTTTGGGAAATTTCGCTTCCAGCGCGCTTTTTACAACGGCCTCTTCTGCGCTCGCAGTTTGCGCAATTGTTGCGCCAGTGAACGCAAAACCGCATGCCACCACGCTAACCCATTTCACCAGCACGCTATGCGCGTTCAGTCCAATCATGATGCTTCCCTTAGATGAGAGAACTCTCTCATTCGTTAAACGTACAGACAAAATTACAGTTTACGTGCCAACTCGCGATGCCGTAAAGCTATTGACCGTTCATCGCGTGCCCCGCGAACAAGCGTTGCAGCGCCGGTACGTGCCGAGAGAGGGTGAACGCGACATTGCGCACGGATGTGGCTTCTTGCCAATTGCCTGCCACGCTTCGCCAAAGCCCATCGGTTACGAATTGCGTTTGCGCGGTCGCCGTTGCACGCGCCCGAGCGTAGCGCCCAAGCACGAGCGGATGCCCTGGATCACGGCTGTGTTTCCATGCGTCTGCAATTGCGGCAACGTCGGCAATGCCCAGATTGAGCCCCTGCCCAGCAAGCGGATGCAGGGTGTGGGCGGCATCGCCCAATACGACGCATCGGGCGTGGTGCCAAAGGCGAGTTTGGTTAAGCAAAAGCGGCACGGTATTTCGCGCGCCCATCACTGTAATCTCGCCAAAAGGGTGCGAAAACGCTGCGCCTAACGCTTCTGCGAGTGCAGCATCGGAAAGCGCCTGCAGTCGCTCCGCTTCGGCATCGGCCAGGCTCCAGACCACCGTTGCGAAATTGCGCGGCAGTGGTAGCAACGCAACGACCGAATGTGGCGAAACGTTGGGCGCAAACTGCTGGAACGCAACGCCACCGTGCCCGAGCGTGAGCTGAATATTGAATACCAGTGCCTTGTGCGCATATGCAGTAGTGCGCAGTGCGCGAGCGAGTTCCGCAATATAAGAACGCACGCTCGGGTTAGCAATAAGCAGTGCCGCACCAACGTGGGTTTCCCGTGATGTTCTAACGACGACTTCCGACGATTCGCTGCGCACGCTCTCCACACGTCCTTCGTGCAACACAATACCTTGCTCGCGTGCGGTCCGGTGCAACGCGCGCATTAAATTGCCGTGCTCCACAATTGTGGCGAGTGCGCTCGCGCGCAGTTGCAGTGCATCGATGATCAGTGGCTTTTCGAAAGCGGAGGCCCATACTTTCATGGCTTGCATCGGCGCGCAGCGCGCGGCATCAATATGTGCCCACGCGCCAAGGCTTTGTAGTTGAGAGACAGAAGCTGGGCTGAGCGCCACCACGCGAGGTTCAAAGGCATCCGGTAAATCTTCAAAATTCGAAAAGTTACCTAATACCTGCGGCGCAAAACCGGCCCTTTTTGCGGATAATCCCGCCAAAAATGCAACGGGCCCCGATCCGGCGATGAGTACGTTCACAAAACCTCGATCGTGTGGTGTTGGTTAGTGTAAATACACAAATCGCCCGCGATGGTAAGTGATTCTTTTACGATGGTTTGGGCATCCAGCGTGCTGTGGGCGAGCAACGCACGCGCTGCCGCCTGCGCGTAGGCGCCGCCCGAGCCAATCGCGGCAATGCCGTGCTCGGGTTCGAGCACGTCGCCGTTACCCGTGAGGATAAGCGTGGCTTCTTTGTCCGCAACGATCAGCATGGCCTCGAGCCTGCGCAAGACGCGGTCGCTGCGCCAATCTTTAGTGAGCTCTACGGCCGAGCGCACGAGATGGCCTTGGTGCTTTTCAAGTTTGGCTTCAAATCGCTCGAAAAGCGTAAACGCATCGGCCGTAGCGCCAGCAAAGCCCGCAATAACTTGCTCGCGGTAGAGTCGGCGCACTTTTTTTGCGCTGGCTTTGACCACAATATTGCCGAGGGTCACTTGCCCGTCGCAGCCTAACGCAACCATGCCGTCGCGGCGTACGCTCACGATGGTGGTGCCGTGAAATGTTGGAGTATCTGACATGCCCGCATTATTGCAGGCAAGCGTTACTGCCACTTACCTACGCTTGCGTACCGAAAACAGGTTGTCGGGAACACCCGTTATCTGCAAAAGCGCACGCAAGATCGGTGACGCACCATAGATGCGCACAGTGCGGCCCGCCGCCATAGAACGCACGATGCCATTGCAAATTGCGCCGGAACACACGAAGTCCACATAGCGCAAGGTAGACATATCAATTTCAACTCGCTGGGTAACTTGCTTGGGCGTAAGCAGCCGAGCGAGTTGCGGATCATTTGGGCCGTGCATATCGCCAGTCCAGTCAAGTTTTTGCGCGACCGCACCGATTTCCGTTTTAACTTCAAGCGGCGTAAGCGCCAGTGCACCTGCCGCAGTCGTTACTGCGGACCCGGTGGCTGCTTTCATTTGGTCGGAAGTCAGTTTTTCCCAGGATGGCGGGGAGCGCTCAAAGGAGACTGCAAAATCCACCGCACGGTCGTCGAAATCTTTTTCGCGACCCGCCCAGATTAAAAGCTCTAAGCCCAATGCCCAACGCTCCGGCATTTTTGCTTCTCCAGCGCGTAACGGCTTCCACACGCGATCAATGGCTTCGCGCAAGCCTTTCCATTCAATGGGCCAAGCTTGCTTTCGTACGCTCGTAAGCGCTTGCGCAAACGCAGTGGCCGCGCCCGCATCAATTTCATTCAAGTCCCGCGCGTCGAGAAGGATTTTTGCGTCCGGCGTTCGTGGACGCTTGGCCTGGGTAAGCAGTGAGGTAACCGCAGGTGGTTTAACACCC
Organism: Betaproteobacteria bacterium; assembly: GCA_031376405.1. Taxonomy (GTDB): domain Bacteria; phylum Pseudomonadota; class Gammaproteobacteria; order Burkholderiales; family Casimicrobiaceae; genus JANMDS01. The sequence goes on along the minus strand of JANMDS010000050.1, from coordinate 516 downwards.
AATAAAGCATTAGGCATGGTGATGAATGCCGCTTGCGCCGCCACCGCCGTCGGCGGTGCCGCATCGGTGGAAAGCTCATCCCATGCGGGTGCTGAACGCTCGAACTGCACTACAAATTTGAGCGCAATGTCGTCAAAGATTGGACGGTCATCCAACCTGCGCAAAAGGTCTAAGTAAGCCAGCCAGACTTGGACACTCTTCCCATCCTCAGATCCCAGAGAATCTTTCAGCGCCGAGGCCGCTGGCTTTAATTGCTTATTCGCGAAGAGTAACGCTGCGGTTTGCAACGATTGCACGAGTTCATGGCTTTCCTCCTCAATAGAGATGCCTGTTTCGCGTGCATTGATCGCATACGCCTGATCCATCGGCTCATCGCGTGGAATCGAGAGCGGCCCAGTCGCGGTTGCAGGCGTGGCCGATTTTGATTTCCCAGCGTCGCCCGAGGCGCGCTTGAATATTTGAAATGCCATAGCTACTAGATGAACACTTTTGCACCAATCAAGTAAAAAGTATAAT
>JANMDS010000041.1:0-4297 GCA_031376405.1 Betaproteobacteria bacterium | reverse complement strand
GTGGGCGCCCGCGCTCAAGGCTTTCGCCACGTCGCCGGAATACCGGATTCCGCCATCAGCGATCACCCGCACGCCTGTGCCCTCCAGGCCGCGCGTGGCTTCTGAAACAGCGGTAATTTGCGGCATGCCAACGCCGGTTACGATACGGGTAGTGCAGATCATGCCCGGGCCAATGCCCACTTTTACACCATCTGCCCCGGCATCGGCCAAGGCTTTTGCGCCCGCAGCGGTTGCTATGTTGCCACCGATGACTTTAGCGTGAGGGTAGTGTTTTTTAATCCACGCCACCCGCGCCAGAACCCCTTCGGAGTGACCGTGCGCGGTATCTACCACTAACGCATCTACGCCTGCATTGAGGAGCAACTCCACCCGCTCTTCGGTGCCCGCACCCACGCCCACGGCAGCCGCCACGCGCAAGCGCCCGCGGGCATCGCGACAGGCATTGGGGTGTTCCGTGGACTTGGTAATGTCTTTTACCGTGATGAGCCCGCGCAGCTCGAACGCATCGTTTACCACCAACACGCGCTCCAATTTATGCTGGTGCATGAGCGCGCGCGCCTCTTCAATCGAGCCGCCTTCTTTCACAGTAATGAGCTTCGAGCGTGGAGTCATTACTGCGGAAACGGGCTGATCGTAGTGCGTCTCGAAACGCAGGTCGCGGTTAGTGACGATGCCCACCAATATGCCGTTGTCCACCACCGGCAAGCCGGAAATTTTGCGCGCCCGAGTAAGCTCGATTACTTCACGCACCGTCATGGTGGGCGTAACGGTAATGGGTTCTTTCACCACACCCGCTTCGTACCGCTTTACCTTTGCCACTTCGTCCGCCTGCTGCGAAGCGGTTAAGTTTTTGTGGATAACACCAATGCCGCCAGCAGAAGCCAGCGCAATGGCCAGCGGCGCTTCGGTAACGGTATCCATTGCAGCGGATACGAGGGGAATATTGAGCGTGATGCCACGGCAGAGCTCAGTTTGGAGCGAAACATGGGTGGGGAGTACGGCGGAGTGCGCCGGAACGAGCAACACGTCGTCGAATGTGAGGGCTTTGCGCGCGATGCGCATAGGGAAACTCCTATGCAAAAGCGAATTATAAAGTGCGAGCCGAGGAGCACGCGGCAAGTACATTCCGACTACGAGAGAGCAGACACCGAGGACGCCGAGGAAACGCAAGAAAACACTGCCGATTTTCCCGGTGGTTTTGCGGCCTTTTTCAGTTTTCTTTGCGTTGAAACTTTTACGCTTTTTTTCTAAATACCTGCGGCGTAAAAATGGTATTTTTTAGGAGATATCTCCCAGAAATGCCTGCTTTTGCGCCGCAGGTAAATCGGATACTTGAAGCAGAAGCGCTTAGTTGAGCAGGTATAAACGGGGTTTCGTTGGGTTTCCCGTTCTGTGCTTCGAACTGCTCAATTTTGTTTTTTTGTACCGCTCGTTTCGATGGAGGCATTCGCAGCTTTTGCCGCTACTGCGCCCTCTGCCAAACCAGCCGCCCACCCCAAAACCGCCGTTGAGCAGTGCCTGTTAATCGGTGCGCGGCTGGCGGTGCCGACCGACCCAGTGTGCGACCAGCTGCCAACGGCCTTGCGCATTGGGCATTCCCATAATGGTGAGGCGATTTACGGCTACACGTTGGGTGAATCAGTGGAAAAGGCCAGCGTGCGGGTGCTGGTGCTAGGCGCCATTCACGGAGACGAAACTTCGGCGGCGTGGCTGCCATTCTTGTGGGCCTCGCAGGGGTTAAACGCCACCGCGAAGCGCGAAAAAATTGCCGTTACGTTGGTGCCTGTCGTCAACCCAGACAGCGCCCTGATCCGCAGCATAAAGCGCACCAACGCCCGCGACGTGGACGTTAACCGTAATTTCCCCACGACCAGTTGGGCGGCCGAATCGGTGAAGTGGTGGAACGAGACCACCAAGCGCGATCCGCGGCGATTTCCGGGCCACGCCGCAGCTTCGGAGGCCGAAACGAAGCTCATCATCGCCCAGCTAGACCAACTCAAACCCCACGCTGTGATCAGCGTCCACGCGCCATTTGGCGTACTCGATTTCGATGGCCGGAACGTGCCCGCGCCGGAGCGGATCGGTTCGTTGCGGCTCGACGCTGTGGGCATTTACCCCGGCAGTTTGGGCAACTACGCCGCCATGGTTCGCGGCATACCCGTGGTCACGCTGGAGTTGCCCTCGGCCACGCGCGCCACCACAAGCGCGGACGCAAAAGCGATGTGGGGCGATTTTTCGAGCTGGCTTACGCGCAACGCGAGACTGGTGAAAAGTAATGTGCCGGAGGGGAAGACGGTTTCAACGCGGTAGTTTTGTGGAAATTCAATCGCCTCAAATGTGCGTCATTCCGACGAAGGTCGGAATCCAATTTTTGTCCCGTAAAAAGCAAACCTTGAATATTGGGTAGCCGAACGAAAATGGACCCCGGCTTTCGCCAGGGTGACGATTCGTCGTTGTGCAGAAATACCTGCGGCGCAAATCGAGCGATTTTTTGAACTTATCCCCCGGAAAATCATCGTTTTTGATCGATTTCCTTCTCGTCTAAACCTTCACGCTTTTCATGCTTGGACTCTGCGGTGGCTGCAGGCGCTGTGTCCTAGCATTAGGCTTTGAATCTTCATCCCAAAGCTCGAATTGAGGCTTGCCAACTGACCCACGGTCATTTACACTATTAACCATTGGTCATTTATTTGTGTGCAATGCAGCATTCCGAAATCTCTGAGCACCCCCGCAGCCGCGCTACGCGTGACGAGGACAAGCGCGAGCGCTCCAACGCGATTTTGGATGCAGCCGAGCAATTGCTGAAGACCGCACCGGATCGGGTGAGCATCATGGCCGACGTGGCCGCTGCGGCAGGCGTGGCCAAGGGCACCGTGTATTTATATTTTCCGAGCAAAGAAGCTCTGTTGCTGGCGCTCCATGATCGACATTGCGAGAGCTTTTTTGAGGCGATGCTCACTCGGCTGCGTGAACTTACGCCGCTCACGATGACCGATATGAACACAATTGTGCGCGAGCGGATCACCGCGCACCCGGCGTACCTGCCCTGCGCGAGCGTGTGTTTCGGCTATGACCGCACGATGCCCGTTGCACCCATGCAAGCGCACATGTTGCGCATCGTCAATTGGCTCGATGCCACCGCGCACGGCTTTCATGCCCATCTGCCAAACCTCTCTCACGCCGAGGCCATTGTGCTCTTGCGCCGCAGCTACGCGCTGATGCTGGGCTTATGGCAATTGCTCAAACCCGAAATTCAAGCCCGCATTGTGAGCCAATTTACCGGCAGCTGCAGCGAAGCGGCGAAGTTTTGCCAAACCGAATATGTGGGCGAAGTAGAGGCTGCTATTGTCAACCTCTGGGCACCCTATTTCGCATTGCAAACAGTAAAACCTGCGGCGTAAATCAAGGCATTTTTAAAGGAATTCTCATGAAATTTACCTACCTCGTGATCGCTGGCGCGTTGCTGCTAGTGGGCTGCGCCAAAAAGCAAGAAGACGCCACCAAAGCCGCCGCCGTCGAGGAGCCCGTGCGTCCGGTACGCAGCATCGTGGTGGGGCGCGCCGATTTGGGCGAAGCCTTGCATTTGCCGGGTGAAGTGCGGGCGCGCCATGAGCAACGCTAGGGTTTCGTGTCGGGGGCAAAATCGCTACGCGCAATGTGGAGGTGGGGCAATTGGTCAAAGCGGGCGCTGTGCTCGCCACGATGGATTCCGCCGATGTTTTGCCGCAAATTAACGCTCAAGCCGCGCAGCTGGAAGTGGCGAAAGTGAACACGCAATTTCAAATTTCTGATTTGCAACGCCAGCAAGAGTTACGCGACAAAGGCTTTATCAGTGCGGCGGCGCTACAACGACAGCAATCGACCGCGGATTCGGCGCGTGCACAAGAACAAGCCGCGTCCTCTACGCTTGCCAACGCCCGCAATGCACTCAATTTTCAAACGCTACGGGCAGACCGCAACGGCGTGGTCATTGCCGTCGATGCCGAAGCGGGCAGCGTAGTCGCCGCCGGACAAAGCGTAGTGCGCCTGGCGCAAACGGGCGAAATTGAAGTGGCGGTGAACGTGCCCGAGCGCTCGGTCAATGCGCTGCGCGAGGCGAAATCGCTCGCTATCGTGATTGATGCCTTGCCAGGGAAGGTGTTCGCCGGCACGCTGCGTGAGCTCGCGCCCTCGGCGGACCCCGTTACCCGCACCTTCCCTGCTAGGCTTGCCATCAAAGCAAGCGAAGCGGAAGTGAAATTAGGGATGACAGCCATCGCACGGGCCACGCTCAAAGCCGAGCAGGCGCTGGCCGTGC
>JANMDS010000038.1:0-4497 GCA_031376405.1 Betaproteobacteria bacterium | reverse complement strand
CTTGTTTGGTGATGATGGCGATTTTGCAAAATTCATTCGCAAATTCATCCTCATCTATGATCCAATCAAAAATCATGCGCAATCTGATTTTTGTATTGCTACCGCCCATTACGCCGTTAGAAATGTTCTGCGCGTACGTGTTTGGTGCGATGGTACGTGGTTGCGTCGTCGGATTCGCGGTGTGGCTCATCTCCCTTCCTTTCGCCACTACCATGCCCTTACAACCCCTATGGATGCTTGCCTTCGCGCTCATTGGCAGCGCAATCCTCGGCATCCTCGGGCTCATCGCAGGCATCTGGGCAGAAAAATTTGATCAACTCGCTGCGTTCCAAAATTTCGTCATCATGCCGCTCACGTTTCTGTCCGGTGTCTTCTATTCCATCCACTCGTTGCCTGCGTTCTGGCAAGGACTCTCGCGTTTCAATCCGTTTTTCTATATGATTGACGGCTTCCGCTATGGCTTTTTTGGGCTCTCCGACATTGCGCCCCAAGTATCATTGTCGGTTGTGGGCGGTTTCTTAATTGTGCTCTCGGGCTTCACGATTTGGCTGTTAAGCACTGGCTACAAATTACGGCAATAAAACTATGGTTACGCCTGAATACGTGCAATCCTCCATTCTCCAAAATTTAACCTGTCACCATTGCGTGGTGCAAGGCGACGGCCAGCATTTCGAGGCGGTGATCGTAAGCGACGCGTTTGTCGGGCTACGCACGGTACAGCAGCACCAAAAGGTATACGCCGCGCTGGGCGACAAAATGCGTGAAGAGATCCACGCGCTTTCGATGAAAACATTTACCCCCGAGCAGTGGGCGCAATCAGTTAAAAAATAGCTATGGATAAATTACTTGTTCAAGGTGGCGGGCCACTGCGGGGTAGTGTGCGCACATCCGGTGCAAAAAATGCCGCGCTCCCTATTTTGTGTTCTGCACTGCTCACCAAAGAACCCTGCACGTTTACCAATGTGCCGCAGCTCAACGATGCGCGCACGATTGTGCGCCTGCTCAACAAAATGGGCGTTACCGGCGAGCGCACGGAGAGCGCAAAAGTTGAGATTGACGCTTCTACGCTAAGTACGCCCGAAGCACCGTATGAATTGGTGAAAACAATGCGGGCCTCGGTGCTCGTCTTGGGGCCCCTGGTTGCACGTTGGGGCGAGGCAAAAGTTTCTCTGCCCGGCGGGTGCGCGATTGGCACGCGGCCAGTTGATCAACATCTCAAAGGTTTAGAAGCGCTCGGAGCAGAGATTACATTGCACGCAGGCTACATCCACGCCAAAGCCGCAAAGCTCAAAGGCGCGCGCATCGTGATGGACATGATTACCGTTGGCGGATGCGAAAACATCATGATGGCCGCGACCTTGGCAGAAGGCGTGACCACCATTGAAAACGCAGCGCGTGAGCCCGAAATTGTTGATCTTGCTAAATGCCTCATCGCCATGGGCGCAAAAATTACTGGTGCAGGCACTGATCGGATCGTAATCGAAGGCGTGAAAGCGCTGCATGGCGCGCACCACCGCGTGATGCCAGACCGCATTGAAGCGGGGACATTCTTAGCCGCCGCTGCGGCCACTGGCGGGAACATTACGCTCCTTAATGCGCCGGTATCCGATATGGACGCCGTGCTCGAAAAATTGCGGGAAACCGGTTGCGATATCTCGATCAGTGGCGATTCAATTATGTTGAAGCGTGCTGGCGCGCTGCGCGCGGTAAACGTGCGTACTGCCGAACACCCAGGCTTTCCTACCGACATGCAGGCCCAACTTATGGCACTGAACGTTTGCGCCGAAGGCACCAGCGTGATGACGGAAAATATTTTCGAGAACCGCATGATGCATGTGTCGGAGTTGCAGCGCTTGGGCGCTGATATCGCTGTAAATGGAAACACAGCAACGGTGCGTGGCGTACCGAAATTAGTGGGCGCCAATGTTATGGCAACTGACTTGCGCGCCTCTGCCTGCCTAGTGATCGCGGGGCTCATCGCCGAGGGCGAAACGCTCATCGACAGGATCTACCATTTAGATCGCGGCTACGAACATATTGAAGATAAGCTGATCGGTTTGGGCGCATCGATTCGGCGGATAAGCGAGTAAAATCGGGAGATTATGGAATCTCGTTTTACTGAAAAACCTCGACCCAAAATCGTCCGCATGGACGATCAAGATGACGATGATTTGAGCTATTGGTTGTCGCGTCCGATTGAGGAACGGATCGCCGCCGTGGAGATGTTACGTGAGCAACTTCCCAATTACGTTACAAAAGGATTTCAGAGAGTTTGCCGAATTACTTATAAAGTACGACATTGAATTTATGGTCATTGGCGGTTACGCTATGGCTGGTCACGGCAAAGTTAGAAATACGGTCGATATCGATTTTTGGATAAATAATACTGACGATACGTGTGGAAAACTTCTAAACGTTATCGAAAATTTTGGTTTCTCTTCGCTAGGCTTTACCTTTGAGGACCTAAAGGAGCCTGGAATGATGTTGCAATTCGGCGTACCCCCGTTTCGCATTGATGTCATCACGCAAATTTCTGGCGCGGATTTCGTGGATTGTTATCCGCGACGCATCTACGCGAATATCCATAATGTGATGCTTCCCGTGATGAGCATCGACGATATGCTTGTGAACAAACGCGCTTCAAATCGGGATAAAGATAAGCTGGATGTGAAAACATTGCTATCCATCAAAAAGAAAACCCAGAAATGATCACTCTAGCCCTCTCCAAAGGCCGTATTTTTGACGACACCCTGCCGCTGCTCCGCGCTGCAGGTATCGAGCCGCTTGAAAACCCAGAGTCTTCCCGCAAACTCATTTTGGCCACGCAACGCAACGATGTGCAGATCATCATGGTGCGCGCGAGCGATGTACCAACCTACGTCCAGCATGGCGGCGCAGATCTTGGCATCGCCGGCAAAGATATTTTGATTGAGCACGATGGCATCGGGCTGTACGAGCCAATTGATCTGGGAATCGCTCGCTGCAAAGTATGCGTTGCAGTAAAAGCAGGCACAGACTACGCTTCGCTCATTCAACGGGGCAGGCGGCTAAAAATCGCCACAAAATACGTGAAGATTGCGCGTGAACATTTCGCTTCCAAAGGTGTACATGTCGATATCATCAAGCTCTATGGATCAATGGAACTCGCGCCGCTTGTTGGCATGTCGGATGCGATTGTAGATTTGGTGAGTTCTGGCGCAACGCTCAAAGCAAATAATTTAGTTGCTGTTGAAAATATTATGGAAATTTCTGCGCGCTTAATCGTAAACCAAAGCGCCTTGAAAACCAAGCGTGAGGCGCTCGCGCCGATTTTGAGCGCGTTTGCGTTGAAAAATGAGTTGATGGTGATGCCAGCATGATGCGCGTACTGAACGCAAGCAACACCACATTTAGCTCCGATCTCACCGGGCTTACGCACTACGCTGGCGCGCTTGATCCGAAGGTGGACGCAACGGTCGCTGAAATTTTGAATGAAGTGCGCACCCGTGGTGATGCAGCGGTGTTGGAATACACCGCAAAATTTGATGCGCTCGAAGTATCAGAGATGAGCGCACTCAAAATTTCTAAATCCGAGCTCGAAGCGGCGTGGAACGAAATACCGGCTGGGCAAAAGTCTGCTCTCGAAGTTGCAGCCACGCGCATTCGCCTGTTTCATGAACGGCAAAAGCAAGAGAGCTGGACGTATTCGGAAGCCGATGGCACGCGATTAGGTCAGATTGTTACGCCGTTGGATCGTGTCGGCATCTACGTTCCAGGTGGTAAAGCCGCATATCCTTCCTCGCTCCTAATGGGCGCGATTCCTGCGAAAGTGGCGGGTGTGGGCGAGCTCGTTATGGTTGTGCCTACGCCCCGAGGCGTGCGCAACCCCGTTGTGTTCGCTGCGGCACATTTGGTCGGTATCGATACCGTGTTCGCGATAGGCGGCGCGCAAGCGGTAGGCGCGCTGGCTTACGGCACGCAAAGCATTCCGCGTGTAGACAAAATCATTGGGCCGGGCAACGCCTACGTCGCCGCAGCCAAGCGCCGCGTATTCGGACAAGTCGGCATCGACATGGTCGCTGGGCCATCAGAAATCGTGGTCATCGCAAACGACACCGCGAACGCCGATTGGGTGGCGATGGATTTATTCAGCCAAGCCGAGCACGATGAAGTGGCGCAGAGCATTTTGATTACGCCTAGCGCTGCGTTCGCGCAAAAAGTACAAGCGTCGCTTACCAAAATGATTGATGAAATGCCCCGCGCGGACATCATCCGCGCCTCGCTCACCAATCGCGGCGCGATCATCCTCACGCGCGATCTTGCCCACGCCTGCGAAGTATCTAACGCGATCGCGCCCGAGCACTTAGAGCTCGCGCTGGATGACGCTGAAAGTTGGGTCGAAAAAATTCGGCATGCGGGCGCAATTTTTGTTGGGCACTACGCGAGTGAATCACTGGGCGATTACTGCATCGGCCCCAACCACGTATTGCCCACCTCCGGCACCGCACGCTATGCTTC
>JANMDS010000186.1:0-4509 GCA_031376405.1 Betaproteobacteria bacterium | reverse complement strand
ACTGAGCTACGAAGGCAATGCCGATAGTTTATCCGCGATAATCGGGGGTTCATGTCGATCTCACTTCTTGGCGTAGATTTCACCTCTGCGCCGCGCAAAAAAAAGCCCATTACTTGTGCGTGGGGCGCTTTGCATGAAGGGATATTAACCCTTTCAAGTTTCGAGCGCTACGAAACATTTGAAGCGTACACCGCACTGCTTTCGCGGGAAGGCGCGTGGATTGGGGGATTTGATATGCCGTTTGGTCTTCCGCGTGCGTTCGTCTCGGAGCAGGGCTGGCCCTCGGCTTGGTTGGGCTACACGAAAGCGGCGCTCGCGCTCTCGCGCAAGGAGCTGGTCGAGCGTTGCCGGGCGTATGCAGCGGTGCGCCCGGCGGGGCAGAAATTGGCGTACCGAGCAACGGATAAGCCGGCGCGTTCGAGCTCGGCGATGTGGTGGATGAACCCTCCCGTGGTATTGATGTATCACGCCGGCGTGCGTTGTTTGTTGGAGGCGACGGTGCGCATTGAGCCTTGCAGGCGTGTAGCCTCCGAGCGGATCGCGGTGGAGGCCTATCCTGGGCTTTTGCAAAAACGCTTGGGTATCGGCTCGTATAAGCAAGATATTGCAGCAAAGCAAACGGCTGAGCAACGCGAAAATCGCAGGAGATTTCTTGTAAAAATAGCCGAAAGTGCGCCGCAGGTTTTGGGGTTTTCCTGCAAAGTTTCGCGAGCGGCGACGACTGCGATGATCAATGATGCCTCTGGGGACACGCTTGATGCCTATGTGTGCTTGTTGCAGGCGGGCTATGCCGCTTTGCGCAGGGAGGCGGGTTTCGGTTTTCCGAAAAACGCACCTGCAAACGAGGGTTGGATTGTGATGGCATGATTAACGTAAACGTTGAGTCGCTCGTTGAAGGCGATGTGGTGATCACGCCGAATTTGCGCAGCGCTCGCGCGTGGTCGCGGGCTGCGCATGCGTGTGCGCAGGGGCGCGCATTGCCTACCATCGTTGCAACAACGGTTTGGCTGCAAACCCTTTGGGAGGCTTTGCGCTTGAGCGCGCCGTTGCCGATCTTGCTCTCCCCCGGACAGGAGCGGGCGCTTTGGCAGCGCGTTATTGCGCGTTCCAATGCTACGCCGAGCGTATTTTCCAATGACGCGATGGTTTCTGAAGCGGCCCGCGCTTGGCGCTTGGCCATTACTTGGATCTGCCCAGAGGCTTTGCTCAATGGCGATGATGGATTGGACGTGCAAACGTTTTATGCTTGGCAACGGGCGTTCCGGGCTGCGCTCAAGAAAAATAATTGGATTACGCAGGCGGAACTCACCCATGCGCTTGCAAAACACCTCTCGCCAGAACATACATGGCCCGCGCATGCCATATGTAAGCGCGTGGTGACGTTGCCTACGGTGCAAGACGACCCAGCGCTTGCGAAACTCTTGGCGGTGCTTCAAGCCCGTGGCATTGAGCGCGCTGAGCTTACCTGGCGCGATGCACCCACCGCGCCGCAATGCAAAGCATTTGCGGCGGCGGGTGATGAATGGCGCGCTGCTGCCGAATGGGCGCGTTCTCACGTTGCGGCGCACCCGCACGCGCAAGTGGTAATTGTCGTGCCGCAATTGCATTCGGTGCGGCATGCGGTGAAGCGGGTAGTGCGCAACGTGCTCGTGCCCGAGGTTTGGGGCGACCCCCGAGCGGAAAACGGCTCGAAATTTAATCTCTCGCTGGGAGTGCGGTTAAGCGATGTGCCGTTGGTAGCCAGCGCGCTTGCGTGGCTGGCATGGGCGCGCGCACCGCAGCCATTGGCTCGGGTGCGGGTTGCGCTGGCTGCACCGTTTGTACCGGCTGCGCAGTTCTGGGTAAAAAAAGCCATCGAAATGGGCTTTCCCCAGCTCAGTATGGGTACGTTTCTTCGCCGCGCGGCGCCGACGCACCCAGCGCATGCCTTCGCAGCGAACACCGCGATGTGGCCTCCGAGCGCCTTGCCTTCGCAGTGGTGCGAGCGGCTTCATGAAGCGTTGGCGAGCATAGGTTTTCCTGGTACGGGGCTTGATTCAGAAAACGCGCAAGCGGCGGTAGCGTTGCTCGAGCTGCTCGATGGCTTGCACGAACTCGATGAAGTGCTCGGTGCATGCAGTGTTGATGCGTTGCTCGAAGAACTACGCGAGCGCTGCGTCACCCATGATTTCCAAGCCGAAGGTAAAGATGCGCCGATACAGGTTTTAGGGCTGTACGAGTCGCTTGGCATCGCTTGCGATGCGATGTGGATTACCGGCGCTACCGACGATGCGCTGCCCGAGCCGAGTGAAATTTCGCCGATGTTGCCACGCGTGTGGCAGCGTGCAGTACCTGTGGGGCGCGCGACGCCGGAGGTGATGCGCGATGCGGCACCACGCATGTGGGCGCAGTGGGAACGTGCGGCATCAACATTGGTGGTGAGTATCAGCGGCGGTAAGCCCGAGAGCCCCGTGCGGCCTGCATCGTTTGTTGCGCAGGGGCAATGGGAGCGGGTTCCAGAGCGCATTGAAACAGAAATCTCTTTGGAGCCGATGCAAAGCGTGCCCGATTCATTGGGCGTGCGTTTCGACGAGGCGCAATTGCCCGGTGGCGCCTCGCTTTTGCAGCAGCAAGCGCAGTGCGCGTTTCAGGCGTATGCAGCTTTTCGCCTGCGGGCGAGTGCGTTCCCGAGTGCGGAGTTTGGGCTTACGGCGCGAGTACGTGGCGTGGCAGTGCATGCAGCGCTTGCTGTACTGTGGCGCGAGGTAGGCGCCCATTCGCGATGGGTTCTTGCTGAGCCAGCGGCGCAGGATCGGTGGCTCGGCGAAGCGGTCGCGAGCGCGATGGAGCCGGTAGATAAGGAGTGTAAGCGGCGCGATTTACCCGGTTGGTTAGTGCCGCTTTTTGAAACCCAGCTTCGTGAACTGATTTTTGAGTGGTTAAACACTCGCGAAACCCCCCGCACGCCGTTTCAGGTGCTGCATACGGAAATCAGCGCACCGTTGCAGATTGGCGGGCGGCAGCTCAATTTGCGAATTGATCGTGTGGATGAACTCAGCGATGGTTCGCTGTTGGTGATCGATTACAAAACCGGGCAAGTACCGGCCACTGCGCCGATTGCCGAACCAGATGTAGCGGCGTTGCATCCGCAACTTCCCGCATATGCGCTCGCGCTCGCGAGCAATTCGCAGCCGGTTAGCGGACTCGCTTACGCGCGCGTGGTGCGTGAAAAGCATGCGTTGCGCGGGCTCGCGCGCGTCGCAGGCGAGGGCGGTGCGTCCAATAGCTGGCTTGAAACGTCCACCCCACGAGATAAATCGCAAACCCAATTTCAACCGGATGCGTGGACCGAAATCCAAACGAGCTGGTCGCAGGCTATCGGAAAAGCCGTGCAAGCTTTTACGGGGGGCGATGCCACCGTAGCACCTGCGCACAGTGCGGTGTGCCGCAATTGTGCGCGGCAGGCGCTATGCAGGGTGAGGGTAAAAGCAACGCCGCACAGCGAGGACGATCATGTCGAGCTCGACGCGTAACCAAACCGTAGCCGATCCTCCCGATAAAGCCGAGCGCGAACGCGCGCTCGACGTGACCCGCTCCTTCATCGTGCAAGCCCCTGCGGGCTCGGGAAAAACTGAGCTTCTTACCCAACGCTTCGTACATCTACTCGCCGTCGTCGAATCACCTGGGGATGTCGTAGCCATTACTTTTACTCGCAAAGCCGCAGCGGAAATGCGTGCCCGCATAACTGAGCGCCTGCAGCAAGCGCAGCCCGGAAGCGTCGCGTTTACCGCCCGCGACCGGCATCCCGCCGCGTTGAGCCAACCGGAGCTATTACGGGTGCAAACATTCGACACATTTTTCCGTGCGCTGACCCGTTTCGCCCCGGTCGCACTTGGCGTGGCGACGGACGCAATGATTGATGAAGCGCCGCAACAGCGCTACGAAAGCGCCGCAGTGGCTGCACTTGCCAGCCGAGAAATCGCACCGCAACTCCAGATTGTGCTCGGCCGGTTGGATGCCAATTACGCGAGCGCAGTGGAACTGATTGCGATGCTGTTAGCCAAAAGAGATCAGTGGCTCCCGCTGTCGCAAAACACGGTGCACGATGCAAGCGCAAGTCGTGCACTTGTGGAAACCATCGCCTCCGCAGAAATTATGCGCGTGCTCAATAGCGCGCGCTCCCGTTTACAAAGTGCAGTCCCAGCCGTTCAGATAGAAGAATGGCTGCGCCTCGCCCGCTTCGCCAGCACACACAAACCCGATAGCGTAGCGATCTCGAACGAATGGCCCTCCACTGCATCGACCGCCTTGCCTGAGTGGCTGCAATTGCTCGAACTATCCGTTACCAAAGAAAACGGCATGCGCCGACAGGTGAATGTGAGCAATGGTTTTCCGCCCACATTGAAAGCTGAAAAAGAAAAGTGGATTACCCACCAGGAGCAGATGGGCGAGTACGCGTTGGACGTGTGCGAAATTGCCCAAGGGATCCGTGCATTGCCAAGGTTGGCCGATCTCATGAGCGATAGCGAT
>JANMDS010000575.1:0-3064 GCA_031376405.1 Betaproteobacteria bacterium | reverse complement strand
GTTGACTCGAAATGTAAGCACGCGACCCAAGGATTTCTTATCGGCGTAGGCCTGTGTCCAGACGGGAAGATAGCTGCCCATGAGCATTTCCCGTCGCCAGAGCAGGTGCGTTTCGGCTTCGACGTGTTCGGGTAGCAGTTCATAGGCAATGCCCGAGCAGGAGCCGCCTGGCAGCAGCCCAAATACCAATCCCGGCACTTCCGGCGTGCCTCGGTTAATCCGAGACCATAGGCACAGCGCACGGCGATAACCGAAGACCCGCACTTTTTCTGCTCGATTGAAACGCATTTGTGGATTCCATACCAGCGAGCCGTAGCCGAAGATCCACAACGATTTATTCCTTGCAAGCGGCGCAAGCGCTGCGCTGCGGGAGGCATCCAGCGCGTCATCACTTAACAAATCGGGCGCAAGTGGGCTGTTGCGAAGCGAATGGCGAATGCTGTCTGCCTCGAGCAAGTTACGGGTGAGGGCGCTCACGTTAAGTTTAAGGCGTGCAAAACGTAAAACCTGCGGCGTAAAAAAAGCATATTTTGAGGATTATCGTCCAAAAAAATGACTCTTTTTTGCGATTAAGGTTGGTGGTAAGAGGTGACGCGTTCAACCTCTTCAGAGGAGCCCAAAAACACCGCAACGCGCTCGTGCAACGCCGAAGGCTTGATGTCGAGCATGCGCTCTTTACCGTTGGTGGACATCCCGCCTGCTTGCTCAATCAAAAAGCTCATTGGGTTGGCTTCGTAGAGTAGGCGCAGTTTTCCCGGTTTATCGGGCTCGCGCTTATCAGCCGGATACATGAATACGCCGCCACGGGTAAGGATGCGGTGTACATCGGCCACCATTGAGGCGATCCAGCGCATGTTGAAGTCTTTGCCTCGCACTCCGGTTTTTCCCGCTAACATTTCATCTACATAGCGGGTAACGGGCGGATACCAGTGCCGCACGTTTGACATGTTGATAGCGAACTCTTTTGTCGCCTCGGGAATGCGAATGTTCGATTGCGTGAGCACCCACGAGCCGTACTCGCGGTCAAGCGTGAAAGCGTGCACCCCAGAGCCTACGGTCAACACCAATTGCGATTGCGGACCGTAGATCGCGTAGCCCGCACAGACCTGCTGCTTGCCCGGCTGCAAATACGCTCGAAAACTGGCGGGATCTGCGCCTTCTGGGCATTTCAATACAGAAAAAATAGTGCCGATGCTCACATTTACATCGATGTTCGATGAGCCATCAAGTGGATCGAACAAGAGCAAATACTCGCCTTTTGGATAGCGGTTTGGAATCGGCTGTGGATTGTCCATTTCTTCCGACGCCATACCCGCCAAATGCCCGCCCCACTCGTTAGCCTCGAGCAAGGCTTCGTTGGCGATCACATCCAATTTTTTCTGTACCTCGCCTTGCACGTTCTCCGTGCCCGCAGTACCCAACACTTCGCCTAAACCGCCTTTGGAAACTTCCACGGCAATTCGTTTACAGGTACGGGCGACCACTTCAATCAATAAACGAAGGTTGCCGGGAATCGTCTGCCGGCTGCGTTGTTCTTCAATCAAAAACTGGGTGAGGGTGACAACGCGCTTTGACATGATGAATTACTTCCCTGCGAAAGTGGATGAAAAGTACCACGCTGTTGCCGCGATAAAACCCGAACACGGGATGGTTAGAATCCACGCCAAAACAATGCGGTGGGCGACACCCCAGCGGACCGCACTAAATTTATTGGCCGAACCGACACCCACAATCGCGCCGGTAATGGTGTGTGTGGTTGATACCGGAATACCCAATGCGGTGGCAGTGAAAAGAGTAATAGCGCCGCCCGTTTCGGCGCAAAATCCGCCAACGGGTTTGAGTTTGGTAATTTTTTGGCCCATCATTTTCACGATTCGCCAGCCACCGAATAGCGTGCCCGCGCCGATGGCGGTGTAGCACGAGATGATTACCCACGTTGGCGGTAACTTATCGGCCTTGCTGGTGATGCCCGCAGCAATGAGCACCATCCACACGATACCCATCGTTTTCTGCGCGTCATTGCCGCCGTGGCCAAGGCTGTAGAGCCCAGCGGAAACCAGCTGCAGTCGACGAAACCATTTGTCCACTTTATGGGGCGCCGTTCGAAAAAAGATCCAAGATACGCTTACCATTAGCAGTGTGCCGAGCAGGAACCCCGCCAGAGGTGAGATGACTATAAAAAGTAGCGTGCGCGTGAGGCCCGAGGCGATGAGCGCACCGGTACCCGCTTTGGCCACTACCGCGCCCACCAAGCCTCCAATCAGCGCATGTGATGACGAGGAGGGGATGCCGTAGTACCAGGTAATCACGTTCCACGAAATAGCACCGACCAGCGCCCCCAAAATGACGTGTTGATCGACGGCACCAATTTCTATGGTGCCTTTGCCGATCGTTGCCGCCACCTTGAGTTGGAAAAAGAAAATCGCCGCCACATTAAAAAACGCTGCGAACGCCACGGCATGCTTGGGTTTCAGTACCCCGGTACTTACCACCGTGGCGATTGAATTGGCCGAATCGTGAAAACCATTCATGAAGTCAAACGCCAGCGCCAAAAGCACCAGCAGGATGACCATTTGCATAGAAATCGTCATGCGTTTTCCAGCACGATACTTTCGAGAATATTTGCGACATCTTCACTGCGATCGGTAATCGTTTCGAGCAGTTCGTAAATCGCTTTTTGCTTCAAAATCTCTTTAGCGTCGGCCTCTTCACGAAATAGCTTGGCAATCGCCGAGCGCATCACCTGATCGGCATCGGTTTCGAGTCGGTCAATTTCTTTGCAGATATTCAAAATTTCTTGCCCCCGAGACATATCGCCCAGCAGCGCCACGGCATCTCGGGTGCGTTCCGTGCAGCGCACACAGATGTCTGCCAACACCTTCGCCTCGGGCCCCACCCGATGGATGTCGTACAAATCAACGCATTGGGCTACATCTTCACTTAAATCTAAAATATCGTCCATGGTAGTGACCAGCTTGTGAATTTGGTCCCGATCAAGCGGAGTGATGAAAATTTGATGCAGCATTTCGATGCAGTCGTGGGTGACTTTGTCGGCTTCTTTTTC
>JANMDS010000567.1:0-12675 GCA_031376405.1 Betaproteobacteria bacterium | reverse complement strand
TAAAAAATCACTCCACGCTTCGTACTGGGCTTTCAGCGCAGCAAAGTAGGGTGTATTCCAGTGCGGGCTGGAAAACCGCCGATCCGGTTTGGCATCGGGCGCGGGCGCGGCGATTTTTGGCCCAAAGCCCCACGCCTCTTGCACCCGCGCTTGGTAGCGCGCGGTGAGCTGCGTGATAGCCTCCGTCGACAAATTGGCCCACCAGCGCCAGCCGAGTTCGTTTTGGAAAGCTGCATAGGTATCAGGTTTTGGAGGCGCGAGCACGTTTTTGGTTAAATAGTGGGCTTACCTTGCAATGTAGCAATCCATGCTTATCCTCGCAATGACCTGAGCGTATGTCGTTCTAATGATGGCCGTTACCGCCAAGCCTTGGTACCTGGGTATGTTGCTTTTTGTGTTCTTGGCCGCGATCCCGCTTGCGCTCGCGCTGTGGATGACCGTTCGCAAACGGCAAGCGCGCGCCGAGCGGCTGCGCGAAGCGCTGGAAAACACCGAAATTTCGGGAGATAAATCGTAAAAAACGCTTGCTTTACGCCGCAGGTATTTTCCGTTTTTGGTAATTAGTCGACCAATAACGCGTGCGGTAACACCACTAACCCTACGCCCACCATGATGAGCGCAAATTGCTCGATAATGTCTCGCGCTTGCGGGCGCTTGTGGAGCGTGGGGATTAAATCGGACACGGCGATGTAGAGCATGCTGGCAGCAGCGAAGCCGAGCGCGGCGGGGATGGCGCCTTTTACGGCACCAAGCGCGTAAAAGCCGACGACGCCGCCAACGAGCGTGGCCGCCGATGTACCCACGTTGACCAGCAGCGCTCTACTCCGACTCAAACCGGCATTGCGCAAAACAATGAAATCACCAATCTCTTGCGGGATGGCGTGCGCGACGATTGCAATAGCCGTGGACACGCCAACCGGAAAACTAGCGAGAAACGCACCCGCGATCAAAATCCCATCGCAAAAACAATGCAATGCCCCGCCCAAGCTCACCATGAGGGTGGTTTTTTCGCCGCTAGCGCTCGGGGCGTGGGAATGAGAGTGCCCGTGGGCGTGGCCGTGCTCGTGGCCAGGGTGCGAGTGCCGCCAAATCACTAACTTTTCCATGAAGAAAAAGAATAACAACCCCACCAGCACCCAAAGCAGGAGCGTGTCGGCTTTGGCCATTTCGAGGCCGTGCGGAAGCACATCAATAAAGACAGCAGCGAGCATCGCGCCTACCGCCAACGCCACCATGCGCTGCACCATTGACACCGGCATGGCGAGCGAAAAACTTGCAAATAAACAAGCCAATACCCCACCGGCGAGGGAGGCGATGACGGTGCCAGAAAGTGCAGAAATTGTCATAATTTTCAGTGTATCCAATCTAATGCAACAAAATTGCAACGAGCCCATGTTGCATGAACCAACCGATAGCATGTTCACCAAAAACGGGCTACAGTGCAAGGAAATAAGCGCAAATAGGTAATTTTTCTCTAAAAATCGTTACAAGGAGGATTCACATGCACTTCACAAAACGCGTGGCCGCACTCATTGGCGTTGGCCTGTTTTCTGCAACATCAGCACTCGCCGCCTGGCCGGATCGACCGATTACGTTTGTTGTGCCGTGGGGCGCGGGCGGGGGCACCGATGCCACCGCGCGGATTATCGGCGCGCTCTTAGAAAAAGATTTAAAAGTGCCGGTGAATGTGGTGAACCGCACTGGCGGCTCCGGCGTGGTGGGCCATTCGGCCATTGCCTCGGCGCCGGGCGACGGATTCACAATTGGCATGGTAACTGTGGAAATCGGCTTGATGCATTGGCAGGGGCTCACCGATTTAAAAGGCACCTCCTATACCCCGCTCGCCTTGGTAAACGCCGACCCAGCAGGGGTGCACGTCAAAGCCGATTCGCCTTACAAAACCATGGGTGATTTAGTGGCAGCGGTGAAAGCCAACCCAGGCAAATTGAAAGCCTCTGGCACGGGCCAAGGCGGTATTTGGCACGTTGCGCTTGCGGGCTTGCTGAAAGATTTGAAGCTTGACAACGCTGTGCCGTGGGTGCCTTCCAACGGTGCGGGGCCGGCGATGCAAGACTTGGCAGCGGGCGGCATTGATATGACGACCTGCTCGGTGCCAGAGGCCGATTCGCTCGTAAAAGCAGGCAAAGCCCGCACGCTGGCCATCATCGCCAATGAGCGTAATCCGCTTTTCCCGAGCATCCCCACGGCCAAAGAAACGACGGGCTCGGGCTGGGTGGTTTCGGCGTGGCGGGGAATTGCCGCGCCAAAGGGCTTGCCAAAAGACGTGCAAGATAAATTAGTCGCCGCCATCAAGCGTGCCCACGAAAGCAAAGAGTTTCGCGACTTTATGAGCGGGCGTGGCTTCGGCGTGGTGTGGGGCGGCCCCGATGAGTTCGCTGCACATATGGCGAAAGACAACGACAGCATGGGTGGCGTGATGAAGGCGCTGGGTTTGGCAAAGTAGCGCTTTACCAAAGCGTGGCGTGTTACGCGGAACTTGCTCCTTCATCCTGTGGGAGAGCCGATGTTACCCCCTCTCCCTTTGGGAAAGGGTTGGGGTGAGGGAAACCGCGTTGTTTCCTTCGCAACGGCTCCCAACCCGAGCGACCGCCTCTCCCTCACCCCTGCCTCTCTCCCAGCGGGAGAGGGGTTCTCGTTTAAAGGAACTTACCCAAATACCTGCGGCGCAAATTGAGCCCTTTTTGAACTTTATCTCCTTAAAAAAACGTCATGAAACTATCCGATTCGGTCTGGGGATTGCTGTGCATCGTGTTTGGCGCGGCGGTGCTGCTTCACATTCAAACCTTTCCTGCCATGCCGGGGCAAAAATACGGTCCAGCGGTGTTCCCGGGGCTCATTGCATCCGGTTTCGTCATTTGCGGATTGCTGCTGTTGGCGCGAGGCATAAAAGCAAAGCACGCGTTGCTTGAGTGGATGGATTGGACCCGCTCGCACACGCATGTATTGCAGTTTTTTGCGCTCATTGCAGCGATGGTTTTTTATATCGTCGCCTCGGAGCCACTTGGTTTTTTAATCACCTCGGCTCTTGCGTTGTTTGGATTATTTGTGCTCTTCGGCGTGCGTGTAAAGCTCGCGGCGGTGATCGCAATCATCGCCACGCTCACCATTCATTTTTTGTTTTATAAGATCATGCGCGTGCCACTTCCCTGGGGCATTCTTACAGGATGGGCTTGGTAAATGGACGCGCTAGTTCAAGCTTTCGGCTTGGTGTTTGAACCCTACACGCTGGGTATTATCTTAGCGTCAGGGGTATTCGGTATGTTCGTAGGCGCAGTGCCCGGGCTCACAGCCACCATGGCCACAGCCTTACTCGTACCGATTACGTTTTTCATGCCGCCCGTGCCTGCGATTGCAGCGATTGTGACGGCCACCGCGATGGCTATTTTTGCCGGCGATATTCCTGGCTGCTTAATGCGCATACCCGGCACGCCCGCCTCCGCGGCGTACACCGATGAAGCGTACGCGATGACCAAAAATGGGCAAGCGGAGCTCGCGCTGGGCTGCGGGTTAGTGTTCTCGGTGATCGGTGGCATTTTTGGCACGCTGGTGCTCGTTACCAGCGCGCCGCTCTTAGCGGAAGTAGCCATTCGCTTTTCTTCATTCGAATATTTCTGGCTCGTACTTTTGGGGCTCACCTGCGCGATATTTATTTCACAAGGTAATCCGCTCAAAGGCTTTGTGTCTCTTCTATTTGGGCTCCTCATTTCTTCGATTGGGCTTGATAATCCGGCAGGGTTTCCGCGGTTCACTTTTGGATCCATTGAGATGTTGGGCTCGGTGGGCATGATCCCAATGATGATTGGCATGTTCGCCGTAAGCGAGCTCATTCGCTGGGCGGTGGACCAATCGCCCGACGCGAAATTGCACACGCAAGAAATTGGCAACGTGTTTCGGGGCATGGGCGGGCTCATAAAAAAATATCCCGTGCAAACGCTGCGTGGTAGCGCAGTGGGCACGCTCATCGGTGCACTGCCTGGCGCGGGGGCTGATATCGCCGCGTGGATTTCGTATGCGATGAGCAAGCGCTTTTCCAAAACGCCAGAAAAATTTGGTACCGGTCACGTTGAAGGCATTATCGAATCGGGCGCATCCAACAACTCCGCGCTCGCCGGCGCGTGGGTGCCCGCTTTGGTGTTCGGCATACCGGGCGATTCGATCACCGCCATTGTCATCGGTGTGCTCTACATTAAGGGCCTGCAACCTGGCCCGATGATTTTTCAGAATAGCACCGCGATTGTGTACGCTATTTTTATTGTCTTTATTTTGGCGAATCTACTTATGATTCCGCTGGGTATTTTGTGTATCAAAGCATCTAAACGCATCCTAAGCGTACCCCGCAATATCCTCATGCCGATTATTTTGTTGTTCTGCATGGTCGGTGCGTTTGCCATCAACAATACCGTATTCGGTGTGACCATTATTTTGGTGTTCGGCATCTTAGGTTATGTGATGGAAGAGAACGGCTTCCCCGTTGCGCCGACGATTTTGGGCGTAATTTTAGGTACGATGTTAGAAGAGAATTTCATAAGCTCAATGATTAAGGCCGATGGCCGCTGGCTAGGCTTTTTCGAGCGCCCGATCGCCGGTGGCTTGGGTGCGGCAACGCTTGCGATTTGGCTTTGGATGCTGTGGAAGAAAGCGAAAAGTCGCTGATTACTTATCGGTCGGATTTTTCGTCAAACATCCAATTGGTCTTTACGCCGCGAAAGCCATTCGCGCGGCGAAACACCCAGCTTCGCGGTGAACACCCGCGTTAAAGCAGACTGTGAGCTATACCCCAACTCGCCAGCGAGCATTTTTAACGGAACGCCCTCGCGCAGCCGCGCTTGGGCAATCGTCAATCGCCAATTGGCCACATAGTCTGCAGGCGGTTGGCCAACCAATTGTTTGAACTTCATCGCAAACGCGGTACGCGACATGCCGCTGGTCTCGGCCAATTGCGTAACGGTCCAAGGCTCGCCCGGAGATTCATGCATCGCGGTGAGCGCTTTTGCGAGCTGAGGAGACGAAAGCCCCATCAGCAAACCGCTATCGATCTTGGCTTGCGAGGGGTGATCCAAAAGCCAGCGCAGTAACTGAATGAGTATCACTTCAAACAATCGATCCGCCAACACCCGATGTCCGCATCGCACGCGCTGCGTTTCAGCAAATAGTAAATTCAACGACGCTTGTAATCCCTCCACTTCATCTAGCCGCAGCAAGATGAGCGGCGGGAGCGACTGCACGATCGGGTGCGCCTCGCCGCCTTCAAACGCGATTTCCGCGCAGGTGAAATCAGACCCCTCGCGCGGGGGATTGAGAAATTGATGGGTAAACGGGCGCGGGTAAAAGATGAGAGCGGGCGCGTGAACCTGAACTCGGGTTGGTACGCCTTTCGCTCTGGGATGACGAATTTCTAGCGAGCCACGCTTCAGCAGATGTAAATAGGCTTTGCCGTCTTCTTGGGCAAACACATGCTTGCCACACATCGGCCCGGCAAACGACATACGCGTGCGGACGCGAAAGCGTTCCAACAGCGTTGAGAGCCGATCTACGGGTTCCCTTGTCATTTTGTACAAATAGATACGTATTATGATTAATATGACACTTATTGTACAAATCTAGCGTCCACAATACAAGTTGTTTCGCGTAGGGATGGCCCTTGCGACTTTTGGTTGATTTCAGGAGAGCACATGAACGATTACAAACTAAGTCTGTTGGCAATGGGGGTGGCGTGGGCAGTAGGCAATAGCGCTGTGACGGCGCACGGCCACCACAGCGGTGGCCTCGCCACAAAGCCGAGCAAAGTAGTGAAAGCGCCGTTCGATATCATACACACCAAGATCACCACCGAAGGCAATGTGGCCGTGTTTCACATGGCGGTGTCGGGCAAAGCGGGGGCATCAAAACCTACAAAATCAGGCAAGTTAGCAGGCAGCACAGTTTTCTCCTACGTGTGGCCCACCACACTTGATTCGTCTGCCGTTGGATTCGAGGCCAAAGCAGGCATCTTGGCCTTTGCCGTCACGGCGCACCCAGATTTTGACGACACCCCATTGTTCGATGAAAACGGCGATGGCAATCCCAATAACGACGGCGGCGTTTGGCACTCGCACTGGGTCGTGCTCCAGCCCGACGATGCGTGCGGCAAAGGCGCGTTAAAGGTTGTCGATATCCCCAAAGAGTCCAAGCCTAAGTTACCTAAAACGTGGCCTGGGCTCCCGATTTTGATCGATAGCCCAGGATGGAATCCTATCTTC
Source organism: Betaproteobacteria bacterium (assembly GCA_031376405.1). Taxonomy (GTDB): domain Bacteria; phylum Pseudomonadota; class Gammaproteobacteria; order Burkholderiales; family Casimicrobiaceae; genus JANMDS01. The sequence continues at coordinate 6,415 of JANMDS010000567.1, read as the reverse complement.
AAAAAAGATTCGATAGCAGTGCGCGTGCCGTTCGACGATATCGGGGCCGTTAACGCGGCTACCTTTGACGGCGTAACCGCTGCGTTACGCGTCAACGCGAGCGTACACAACCCATTGCTTTGCGTGGCAGACGTGTTCAAGGTCAGCTCAGGCAATTTGTCGTTGCCCGGCAAGGTGAATCAATAACCGTTATTCCTTCGCTTCAAAACTTCATCTGAAAGGTTCCACGATGTCCTACGTCAATATCGACACTTCAAAAAATTCTCCAACCAGCCAAGAAATGCTCACGCAAATTCACGCTGCATTTGGTGCTACGCCTAACATGTTCAAGGCAGTTTCTAACTCACCCGCCGCTCTCAAAAGCATGTGGGGATCGTTTGGTGCGCTGGGCGCGGGCACGCTGGGCGCGAAGCTGGGCGAGCAAATCGCTGTGGCTGTTGCCAACCGCAATCGATGTGAATATTGCTTAGCGGCGCACACCGTATTGGGCAAAAATGCAGGCGTGAGTAGCGATGATATGGCAAACGCTCAAGTGGGCAGATCATCGGACAAAAAAACACAGGCTGCGCTGACTTTCGCACTCAAAATCGTGGAGCAACGCGCCGCCATTTCGCAAGCGGAGGTGGATTCAGTGCGCGCGGCGGGTTTCAGTGATGGAGAAGTCGTCGAAATCATGGCCCATGTCGCGCTCAACCTGTTCACCAATTACGTCAATGTAGCGTTCAATGTGCCAGTCGATTTCCCCGCAGTCGCACTGAAAGCAGCATAAAACCATGCACTATGCGCCCTTAGAAAAACCAACCCCGTGGTCGATCAGTCAATGGTTCAATACGGAGTCAGCTTTGCACCTAGGGCAATTCAAGCGGCGCGTAGTCGTTGTTGGAGCGTTTCAGATGCTGTGCCCAAGCTGCGTGGCCCACAGCATCCCGCAGCTTAAAAAGCTCCACGCGTTGTCGCGCCGCTTGCCGCGCACCGTGATTGGCCTGCACACGGTTTTTGAGCACCACACCGCCATGCAGCCGCACGCGCTCGCGGTGTTCATTCATGAATATAGATTGGACTTCCCGGTAGGAGTGGATACCGAGTCACGCGACGGCAGCCCCCTCCTCCAAGCCATGTCTGCGTGGCAGCTACAGGGAACACCCAGCACGCTAGTATTCGCGCCAGACGGCACGCTGTATTTGCAGGAGCTAGGGCATGTAGACGACTTAACGCCCGGCATGCTCATCGGCCAACTGTTGGCGCAACACACTTCAATTTGAACGAAAGATAAGCATGAACATTTCCGTTTACGACACCTATGTAGAGCGCCCTGACGGGCTGCGAATGCACTTTGATATCCTCGTATCATCCGATTTGAAAGATCACGAAACGATTCTCGGGTTCGGACGCAACTACCTCGCAGCGAAAGGATTACCTGCTGATAATTTGAAAGCGGAGAAATGCAACTATTGCCACATGGAATCGGCTTACCCAACTGTGGCGCAAGAAATTTCCGCCAAAGGCTTTAGCATTATCGAGATGGAACATTGCAACTGAAGGCGACGGCGCTGTGAGCGCGTATCAACCCATCAACTGCGAATTCCACGACATTATTGAAGCCTGCGCCACGCGCCGCAAAAACATTGTTATTGTGGTGAGGCAGACCGACGCAACACGCCGCACCATCCATGGCTGCATCACAGATGTGTTCGCGCGAGATGGGGCCGAATATCTAAAAACGCACTGTGGTGAGTTGATTCGACTCGATCAATTACTCGCGGTGGACGGGCACGAAATCACCAATTTTTAACGAAATTCTGAAAAAATTTTGAGGACTCAACAATGAAAACTTGCGTTGCAATTCGTCATCTGGCATTCGAGGACTTAGGACTCATTGAGCCTTTCCTCGTACAACGTGGATGGCGCGTTACCTACTTTGAAGCGGGGGTTGACGATCTAGCGACCTCCGCGGCACTCGATGCCGATTTACTGGTTGTGCTGGGTGGTCCCATTGGCGCAGAGGACGACGCGCTGTACCCATTTTTAGCCGATGAAGTGCGCCTGATTGAGACGCGATTGGCAATGCAAAAACCCATTCTCGGTATTTGCCTGGGCGCGCAGCTTATGGCCCGCGCGTTGGGTGCTTCGGTGAAACCGATGGCGCATAAGGAAATCGGCTATGCGCCAATCAAGTTGAGTGAACCAGCGAGCCGATCACCGCTTGCGCATATCGGTAATCAGCCAGTCCTACACTGGCATGGCGATCAATTCTCGATGCCGCTTGGCGTAGAAAGTTTCGCGAGGACGCGTGGGTGTCCACATCAGGCATACCTAATTGACGCTTACGCAATGGCTTGGCAGTTTCATCTTGAAGTGGATGCGAAAAAAATCGAGCAGTGGCTCATCGGGCACTGCGGCGAGCTATCACAAGAAGGTATTGATCGAGGGCAACTGCGTGCAACCGCACAACTTCACACTAAACCGTTAGCAAAAGCGCTCCAACTGGTGATGCACGATTGGCTGGCGTTAAACGGGCTGGATTAAATAATTGAACGTCAGATGATTTTCATCATTTCGCCCGGGATACCACCGCGTGACTTCTGCGCAACTACTTCTCAAAATACAGAATTGCGCGGCTCCTCTTCCCACCAAAGCTTCAAGTCTGTCGAATTACCTGCGGCGTAAAACAGCCTCATTTTTTGCAACGTTTGAAAAAAAGCGCTTAATTAGCGCCGCAGGTATTTCTGTCCCGTGACCCATAATTCGGCTATGAAGCCTATCCTCACTCTCGGCGCGTCCGCTTGGACGACGATATTTCGTGTGGCCGAACCACTGCCGAACACGTCCGCAAAAATCATTCCCACTGAAGCCATGCAATTGGGTGACGGCATGTCCTCGTCTGCGGCCTGCGCAATTGCTGCGCTGGGCGGCAAAGCCGCGTGGTGGGGCCGCGTGGGGGACGACGGCAACGGACGGGCAGCGATGGCATCACTAGCCTCCGCTGGCATTGACGTGTCCGATACGCGCTACGAAAAAGGCGCGTATGGCTCGTTTTGCAGCGTGATTGTAGACTCGAACGGCGAGCGCTTGGTGGTGCCCCGTCACGACCCAAAATTACCAAGCGACGCGAGCTGGTTACCCCTACATCGGATGAACGAATTTTCCGCCTTCCTAACTGAAGTTCGCTGGCCCGAGGGCGCGGCGGCGGGCTTGGATGCCGCGCGCAAAGCAGGCATCCCTGCTGTGCTCGATGCGGAAATTGCTGCGCCTGGCGTGCTCGATGATTTGGCCGCGCGGGCAACGCACATTTTGTTCTCCGAAACCGGCCTCGCGCACTTTGTAGGTAGCGCGCAACCCCATTTGAGCTTGCAAGCCGCGCAGCGGAAATCACCGCACGCGTTTGTGGGCGTAACGCTCGGCGCGGAAGGTTTTTATTGGTTGGAAAACAACGCCGTTCAGCATGCGCAAGGCGTGAAGGTGAATGCTGTGGATACGCTCGGTGCGGGCGATGTGTTCCACGGCGCGTATGTGTTGGCGATGTGTGAAGGCTTGACCGCGCGTGAAGCCGCGCGTTTCGCGTGTTGTGCGGCGAGCCTTAAGTGTGAAGTGTTTGGTGGGCGCTTGGGTGCGCCTTCGCGTGAAGCAGTGTTGCGCCAATTGCCGAATATCGGCTAAATCTGCCAATCGGGAAGGATTTTTTCGCAGACGCTGCTAGAGTGACTACACTAAATTCATTCGATTGATTTAAACGACTGCTGCTGTGACACCCCGCGAATTTTTTACCCTCTACACCGCCGACCGCCGCACCAACGAAATGTTCGGTTACGAAACTGAGCAGTTTCCGCATTTGTTTTGTTGCACGCCCCGGGATAAATCCCGCGAAGGTTTGGTGACGTTTGCCAACCTGACCCCGAAGCGAGTGGAGCGACAAATTTTCGATCAAATCAATTATTTCGAACTCGTAGGCTCTGGTTTTGAGTGGAAAGTCTACGAGTTTGATGAGCCCACCGATCTCGTGCCCCGCTTGGAAGCCCACGGCTTTCGCGCTGGGGAAACTGAGGCACTTTTGGCCTGCCCGTTGCATGATGTGCCCGCGCCCCTCGTCGATATCGCCTCTGGATTTCGGGTAGAGCATATCGAAACCGAAGCCGGCCTTGCTGATCTCATCGCAATTCAATCCCAGGTATGGAAACAAGACTTATCCATCGTACACGCTGATCTCGTGCATGCGATGAAAATGGAGCCGGACACCTACTCTTTCTACTGCGCCTACGACACCGAAAATGCAGTGATTGGCAGCGGCTATAGCCACTACCCGCGCGGCTCGCGTTTTCCTGAGCTCTTAGGTGGTGCAGTCGACCCAGCGTGGCAAGGCAAAGGCGTGTTCCGGGCAATTACACGCACACGCCTCATCGAAGCGCGCGATAGGATGTTTGATTACGCCACGACCGACGCCACGCACATGAACTACACCGTGCTCGAAAAAATGGGCTTTCATATGATTTGCCATACGAAGCCGTTGCATAAAAAAGCACCGCCGCTTAAGCACGCGAGAGACTAACCACCTCGCTACGTTACCATGTTGGCTTTATTTGAACAAAAAGCCAATATGAAATACCTGCACACGATGGTGCGCGTGACTAACCTCGACGAATCGCTGGATTTCTACGTCAACAAACTCGGGCTTACGCTGCTTTCGCGCCGCGACGTGACCGCAGGCAAATTCACCCTCGCCTTTTTAGCCGCCCCTGGTGACGAAACTGCGCAAGTAGAGCTCACCTACAACTGGGAGCCCGAAACCTACACCGGCGGGCGCAATTTTGGACACTTAGCGTATGCGGTGGACGACATCTACGCGCTCTGCGCTGCACTGCAAAGCAAAGGCGTAACCATCAACCGCCCCCCGCGCGATGGCCGCATGGCGTTCGTGCGTTCGCCTGATGGCATCTCCATTGAGCTACTGCAAAAAGGTGAAGCGAAAGCGCCAGCCGAGCCTTGGGTTTCGATGGGGAATACGGGAGCTTGGTAAGCATAAAAAAGTAGAAAAACCTGCGGCGTAAAACAAGCAGTTTTTGCGAGATATCGCCAAAAAAATGCTTGTTTTACGCCGCAGATAATATTGATTTACGTCAATTCAAAAAGCGATACCGATACTCAAGCGAGCCCAAAAAGCCGTTAATTAGCGCCTGCGGCCCATTGCCCGGGACATTGAGATAGTTGACCCAGCCGTCAATTCCAGCAGTTTCGCCCGCTCGCCGCAGCATGCCTTCGTAGGTAGAGATTACCAACACGCGCTTTGCGCTGTTCCCTTTATATTCCCCCGATTCAGTAAAACCCAGCATTACATCGCCTCGTGTGTAGCCCTGATTCATTAGCGAAAGCCACGCGTTGATTTCGCCCTGGCTCGGCGTTCTACTCAACACATTTTGATAAACGAGCGTAATGTATTGAGAGTTGGAAAGATTGCTGCCGTAGGTCTGCGTAAATTCCGCCGATTGCGAGAAGGCGTTGGCGATGGTCGATAACGCCATGCCGTTCCTGAAGTAACCGTACCAACCCCAGAGCCCGCCGTGATCCGGCGTTCTATTGAAAAAACCTAAATACAATCGAACAAGCGGGGGAATGTATGGTCCAAATTCCGGGGAGTTCAAAAACTTTTCGATCACAACGGCGCGCGTGTAGGTGCCTGAAGTGATGAACCGTTCCCAGTCATATTGCCCTGCTGGCTCCGCTTCGCGCCCTAAAAAATCCCGATACTGCTGCTGAACAAACAACCGGTGGTCAGCTCCTGTATCGAGAAAATTGTTGTCCTTCACGTTCGGATTTTTACCCTCCGCCATCTCTACGGCATCGGTCAGGCCATCATTATCGCTGTCCTGCGAAAGGTAGGAAACGGGATACACATAGCCAATCTTTGTTCCTAGTGGGTCGTTGTATCCTGACCCATCGAACCCTGCTTGCGTAGCGTAAGCATCTGAGCTTGCCCCCGTGCATGTCGAAGTCGTAGTGTCTAGAAACAACATGTAATCTTCCCTCGAAGCGTTGCGCCGCGAGCAAAGCATTTGCGTGCCGGGAGGCTGTGTACGGTTCGGGTCATACGCATAGGCATAGCCTTCTACACCGTCGAGGTTGTAGCCGCTATTTTTTAGCGTCTGCAATTCGCTTTCGCTTGTGGTGTACTGAAACGTGACGTGAAACGGCTTCTTCGCGCCACTAGCGGTGTTGCAAGATAAATTTTCAGGCGCGCAACTTAACCGATAGACTTTTTTCAGCGTTTGCCCGGTATTAGTCGGATCTTGATGCGTAGTTAGAAAAAGCGCAATGGCGCGCGCCTGCCACGTCGCGTCGCAAGACAATACGCCAACAGTGCTCAAGTTCGTCGCGTAAGTCTTCCCGCAAGGCAAAGTCTTCATCCCAGGAATCGGCAGACCAA
>JANMDS010000537.1:0-5368 GCA_031376405.1 Betaproteobacteria bacterium | reverse complement strand
GTCGGACCGGCCTTCGTACCATAAATAGCCGTCGGCATCGATGCGGGCCACATCCCCGGTTCGGCACCAATCGCCGGTGTATTTTTCAGTGGTAGCGCGTTCGTTCTTCCAATAATTCAAGAAGAAAACGGGGTCTGCTTCGCCGTGGTCGTTCGTCCGGCGCAAGGCCACTTCGCCGGTTTCGCCGGGTTGCACTGGGTTGCCCGCTGCATCAATCACGCCTACCTTGTGCCCAGGGTAGCCACGCCCCATTGCGCCCGGTTTTGATGGCCAGGCCGTGTTGCAGTTGCCTACGATGTAGTTCAGCTCAGTTTGCCCAAACATTTCGTTTAGCGTAACACCGAGCGCGTCGCGCGACCACGCGTACACCGTCTCGCCCACCGCCTCGCCTGCGGCCATAATTGAGCGCAGTTGGAGGTCGTAATGCAAGCGTGGCTCGGGTAGGGCCTTCATCATGGCTTTAAGCGCGGTGGGAAACAAAAACGTATTGCGAACGCGGTATTTCGCCATCAACTCGAACGATTTCACCGGATCAAACCGCCCTTGATAACCCACAATCGGCACACCGAAATATAAGCACGGAAGCAACGCATCGATGAGCCCGCCCGTCCACGCCCAATCCGCCGGAGACCAAAACACATCGCCCGGTTGCGGAAAAAGATTGTGGGAATACACCATGCCACTCAAATTCCCAATGAGTGCCCGATGGGGCAAGAGCGCGCCTTTGGGGGGGCCTGTGGTGCCACTGGTGTAGATGATGAGCGCAGGGTCGGCTGCTCGGGTATTCACCGTGGGCAGCGTTTCTGCTACTGAACTGTGCGATAGCGGCGCGTCCCCCAGGCTTTCAATGCCAATCACTGCGCGCAGCATCGGCAGCCGCGCGCGAATCGTCGCCACATTCGCAATCGACATATCATTGCCGATCAGCACCACTACCTCTGCGTTAGCGAGCCGATATTCCAACGCATCAGGCCCGAACAAAACGGTGAGCGGCACAGCTACCGCGCCAAGCCGATACACCGCAATATGGGCAATGGCTGTTTCGATGCGTTGGGGTAGCGCGATGGCTATGTTGTCGCCGCGCGTAACACCCAGCGCGCGCAATTGGGCCTGCAACGCGTGCGCCCGCGCATCCAGTTCGCCATACGTGATCGACGCCGTGTCGCCCACATCGTTTTCCCACCAAATCGCGGGTTTGTCGCGCAGCGCCGGGTTGTGCGCGTGGCGGGTGCATACCGCGTCGCCAATATTGAAGGTTTCGGGGACGTGCCAGCGCCAATTGGAGTGATGGGTGGAGTACGAATCCATAGGCTTGAATTAGCCGCCAGCTGCCGCTTCGTCCATCCAAAACACTTCAAACGCATTGCCATCGAGGTCGTCAAAACCATGCTGATACATGAAACCATGGTCTTTTGCGGGGCGGGGTGTGGTGCCCCCCGCCGCCAACGCAGCCTTCACCATCATTTCAACTTTTGCGCGACTTTCGCAGGAGAGTGCGATTAGCACTTGCGTGGTTTCGCGTGCATCGGCCATCGGTTTGCTTAAAAACGTTTTGAAGAATGCTTCGGTCAGGAGCATCACAAAATTTTCTTCGCTCACCACCATGCACGCGCCGCTCTCATTGGAGAACTTCGGATTAAATGAAAAACCGAGGGCAGCAAAAAAGGCCATCGATTTTTTTAAATCGCGCACAGGCAAATTTACAAACATTTTGGTAGACATGGGTTTCTCCATTCGGTGTCGCCCCCGATTTTAGAGCGAGCACTATGTGGGCGCGCGGTTTTACGCTACGATTATGTTATGACCCGCACGAAACTCATTTGGTGGATGTTCGCAATGGCCGTGCTCGCCGGCACGTTCTTAGCCTACGGCCAAACTGATTTACTGATGAATTGGGTGAACGCAAAACTGTGTTGATACCCACGTTTCTCTCAAAATACCTGCGGCGCAGAAATGCCATGATTGAGGAGATATCTCCCAAAAAATGCCATTTTTACGCCGCAGTTTTTTGTGTCGGTTAGGGCTACTGCGCCAGAGAAACCCGCTCGCGCGGGCTTGTTCGCGCGCGTCGCCCCTTTTTACGGTCTTCCTCGTCGATTTCGGCTTGCAAAAGCGCGGGGCCTGCATCGCGAATCGAGCCATTCCACTTTTTCGCAAAATAGTGTTCGCCCCGCCACAAGATCGTCACCGGCCATTTTCGCGCGAGCAAACGTTTGTGAATGGCCAGAACGTCTTCCGCGTCGCGCGCGCTTGTGAGCTTGGGTTCGGCAGCGAGCGCCGCTTCGATAAATGCCAAATTGCGCGCCTCCGAGCGGGTGGGCGCGTTGTCTTCCGCGCCGATTAACGTGGTGGCGCTGGGGAAAATTGCGGGGAATACGTTACCAAACATATGTGGCGTACCCGTTTCGCAGCCCAGCAAAATCACCGTGCGGGCGTAGCGGAATAATTGCGGATAGGTCGCGTCCACCCGCAGCAAATCTTCCACAGCCAACTCAGCAAATTCGCCTCGAAAAAACCCTTTGGAGTGGTGCCCAGAGATAACGACCACATCAAACACACGGTTACCAAGCGGCGCTAAATCCTCTAGCAACTGCTCTACTTTATACGAATCAGTAAGCCGTTCGCGCTCCAGCTCGAGCTCGCGCAGCTTTGCCCAAAGCGGGGGGCAGGCGCTACGGTCTTTAAGCGTACACAGTTCCGCTTCTTTCGCCGTTTTGTTGTACTGCGATTTAACTTTTAATATTTGATCGCGTTGCTTAAACGAGAAACGCGAAAGCGACGGTACGACGGCGAGCGACGCGTTTACTTTGGGCAGCGAGGTCGCCACCGCCTCCAGCTCATCTTCGGCATTGTTCAAGTCAATAAACAGCACATGAGTAGAACCCAGCGCGTTCGCGGCGGCGCGGGGGGAGCGAGCGTGACCTAGCTGTGCGATGGAAGAGAAAAAAATCGCAACCGCAATGAGAAATCTATATGTCATATTCGGAATATAGCAAGGGAACGCCGCCGCGCCAAGCAATTTGCGACAAATGGTGGGCGTTATACGACGTTCAGATCGCGTTGCGGCAAAAAACGTCAGTTCGTTCGCTGTATTCAAGGAGCGCAACTTATGCGCTTTTAATCCATCGGTGATCGTCCGCGTGGAGCGGCGTGATGCGAGCTAAAAAATACCTGCGGAAGTCGTCTGCGCAACTTACCTTCCGTCACCTCGGAGCAGGCCGGGGTCCAATTCGGTTCGTAAGCGAAAAATTTAAGTGCTGATTTTTACGAAACAAAACTGGCTCCCGTCCTTCGCGGGGATGACGGGGTTGGGATTGCAGATAATAAGAAGTTCAGTTCTATAGAGGGCGCTGCGGTGCGAAATGGGCACTTTTTGGCGATGATCTCCTCAATTTTTACTCAAAATCTTGGGAGATCATTGCTAAAAATGCCTGTTTTTACGCCGCAGGTTTTTAGGCTTTTGCGTTGCGCAGCGTGGCCTGCAGCGCTTCGTACAAACCAGGGGCGGCAACGATGACTTCGCCGCCTGCGTGCATGTTTGCATTCGATGTGGGGTAGGGCAACTGCCTGCCGCCCGCTTCTTGCACGAGCACAAGCCCGGCGAGAGCATCCCACGGGTGCATGTGGGCTTCGCTGTAGCCGTCGTAACGTCCGGCGGCGACGTGCGCAAGCATGAGCGCGCCTGCACCCATGTCCTTGAGAGCGGCGCCTGCATCGTAAAGCGCGTTGCGCTCAGCGAAATTGCGTGCGCGGCTGTGGCGGTTTACGTAGCCGTGGCAGAGCATCGCGCTTGAGAGTTCGCTGCAACCGCTTACCGAGATCGGCGCGTCGTTGCAGTGCGCGCCTGCACCTTGTGCGGCGGAGAAGCATTCGTCAGCCATGGGGTCGTAAATCACGCCGACGACTGGCTTCTCGCCATCCCAAAACGCAATCGAAATACACCAGTAGCGCACGCCGTGCACGAAGTTAATCGTGCCATCAATGGGGTCTACCACCCACATCGCACCGGTTTGTGCCCCGCCGTGTTCTTCGCCTAAAAAACCATCTTGCGGGAAGGCTTCGGCGAGGCGCGTGCGGATGAGGGTTTCGGTGTCCCGGTCCGCTTCGCTGACCCAATCTTGCGCGCCTTTGGCTTCGATGGTGAGGGTGCTGCGATTAAGGAAGCGGGACTTTGCGAATGCGCCTGCTTCTTTTGCCACGCGGATTGCGGCATCGCGGCGGGCGAGTATTTCAGTGGAGGTAAAGCCGGTCATAGAATTTTGCTAATTGAAAAAATGGTTACGAGCCTAGTTTGTTTCCTTCACCCTAGCCCTCTCCCAGGGGGAGAGGGGGACTCAATGCGGCGGGCGAGTATGTTTATATTGCTGCGCAGGAGCTAAATCCTATACTTACTGTTCGTCCCGATGTTCGCCTACACGCACAATCTTCATGGTATTCGTGCCGCCCGATTTACCCATCGGTTCGCCCACGGTGAGCACAATCATTTCGCCATGTTTTACGATGCCGCGCGCGAGCAATAAATCTTCCGCTTCCCGCAGCGCTACGTCTCGATCGGTGGCTTCCGCTGCAAGCAGTGCCGTGACACCACGGTAGAGCGCCATCTTGCGGGCTGAGCGGGGCTCGGGCGTAATCGCGTACACCGGCACACCGGAATCGTAGCGCGATGTCCATAATGCCGTTGCGCCGGATTTGGTGAGCGCCACAATCGCTTTTGCCTTGATGTGATAGGCCGTAAAGAGCGCGGACATAGCGATTGATTGATCAATCCGTGCGAATGATTTATCTAAAAAATCGGTATCGAGGGAGTACACCTGGCTCTTCTCCGCTTCGATGCAAATTTGACTCATCATTTGCACGGTTTCTACCGGATACTTGCCCACTGCGCTCTCGGCGGAGAGCATCACCGCGTCGGTGCCATCTAACACCGCGTTGGCCACGTCACTCACCTCCGCGCGGGTGGGCACGGGCGCGTAGATCATACTTTCCATCATTTGGGTGGCGGTAATGACTGTTTTGTTTGCTGCGCGCGCCGCTTTAATCATGCGCTTTTGCAGCGCAGGCACAGCCGCATTGCCCACCTCCACGGCCAAATCGCCACGGGCAACCATGATGCTATCGGAGGCGGCGATAATTTCTTCGAGCGCGCCAATGGCTTCGGCGCGCTCAATTTTTGCGATGAGCTTGGCTTTGCCGCCGCACGCTGCCATCACGTTTTTGGCCATGTACATATCGGCACCCGATTTCGGGAACGATACGGCGATGTAGTCCACGCCAATGGCTACGGCGGTTTTAATATCGTCCATATCCTTCGCGGTGAGTGCCGCTGCGGAAAGGCCGCCGCCCAATTTGTTGATGCCCTTGTTGTTAG
>JANMDS010000476.1:0-4723 GCA_031376405.1 Betaproteobacteria bacterium | reverse complement strand
CGAAAATCGGCCAGCCGTTCATGGTGACGATTTTGTTACGACGAAAGACGGTACCGAGATTTTCTACAAGGATTGGGGTAACGGCCCTCCCATCTGGTCGTCCCACACGTCCGCATTCAGCGGCCAACCGTGTGAGAAAATGATGGGAGGGCCGTTACCCCAATCCTTGTAGAAAATCTCGGTACCGTCTTTCGTCGTAACAAAATCGTCACCATGAACGGCTGGCCGATTTTCGGTTTCTGCCAACGCTGGTGGCGACATCATCGGAAACAATGCCAAGGCAGATCCGGCTGTGGCTCCGCCAATAAGAACGGCGCGACGAGAAGATCGCCCATCACATTCGTTGTTTTCGCTCGGGGTCATCAGCTGTCGCTCCATGGTTTGGGTTTCAAGCGGCGCGGACAAAACGATAGGCGCTACCCTTGGCCTCGACGAAACCGACGCCGGGATAAGTCCAATGGAAACCAAGGACTTTAATTTTGTCGGCAGCTACTCGGTCGATCAGCCGCTTGCGATTTTTAATAGCGGTATCGGGAAGGATGTCGTAGCCGAACTTCCAGTTTGGATGCTCAAGTGCGATGACTTCGCTCGTTGCCGCATCTGCCGTGATGATCAGGCCCTCGCCTCCGGCTATTTCGAACGAGAGGTGCCCCGGCGTATGACCCGCCGTGTCGAGAGTCCGAATGCCGGTCATTACCTCGTCGCCCGGCTTCAGCATGACGACTCGATCTTTGATGGCGCCCAGATCTCGTTGGGCGCCGCGGCCAAACTCGTGAAGCATTGGCGGGTTCGTGCGGAAGAAGTCCGGGTCCATCCAGTAGGCCCATTCCGCGTCGCCAACGAAGTAGGTCGCGTTGGGAAAGGCCAGACTGCCATCCGAGGCGACCGTCGCGCCGATATGATCCGGGTGCGCGTGTGTGAATACGATCTTCGTGACGTCCTTTTGGTCGACACCGGCGGCTGTGAGATTTTGAAGGAACCTGCCATCCGACGGCTGGTATCTGTCGCCGCCTCCAATATCGAAAAGTAAGAGATCGCTTTTGGATCGGAAGACGGGAATATTGGTTGGCGCTCGCACGATGTCGTTGCGCGTATCAAGCGCACTCAGTATTTTTTCCCGCTCGTTCGGCGCAATATCGGGTGCGAATATTTCGCCGGGAATTGTGAGGTAGCCGTCGCTGATAACGGTGATTTCAAAATCGCCGTGACTGAAAGCGTAGTCCGATTGCTTCGCGGGTCCGGCGAGCACGGATTTCGGCGGAACTGACAGTGCCGATATGGCCGACACGCCAAACAATACTAATTCTCTTCGCGAAAGAGCGAGGTCAATCCCAGGGCTACCCATCTGCCTACTATTTGAGCAAGTCGACATCGGTTACGCCTCCACGGCGATGATCCCAACCTGCCGATAGATGTTTTTCCAGCATAGTAGAGACTCTAGTGATCGCACTCGTGTGAACTAGATGACTTGTCTGTCGCGTGTTGTGAGCATAAGCTTCACAGTATTGTTCGAGACTGCTGCGCGGTTGATCATTCGGCAATGCACAAAATTCGAAATTTAGTTCTCGATTATTGGAAGGCCGACGCCGATGGATCGGTTGGACGCAATGTCCGTCTTCATGAAAATCTTGGAGGCCGGAAGTTTTTCTGAAGCGTCTCGGCGGCTCGGGATGCCGCTGGCAACGGTCAGTAGAAAAGTTGCTGATCTTGAAGCGCATTTGAAGACACAACTTCTGAAACGGCCCGCGCGCACATTGGTTCTTACAGATGCGGGTAAATCTTACATAGCCGCATGCAAGCGCATCATCGAACAGGTCGATGAAGCGGAGAGAGACGCTTCGGGAGAGTATCGCACGCCGATGGGCGAATTGGCAGTGACAGCGCCGAGCCCGCTTGGGCACATGCATCTGTTGCCGATCGCGTTGGAATTCGTAAACGCGTATCCCGAGATACATCTTCGAATGGTGCTGAGTGATCGCATCGTCAATCTTCTCGAAGAAAACATTGACGTTGCGATACGCATAGGCGAGCTGCACGACAGCAGCATGGTTGCCGTTCGCATTGGCTCCATTCGCAACGTCGTGTGCGCAAGCCCTGCCTATCTTGCAACGCGCGGCAGGCCGGAACAGCCGGACGATCTTTCCGGGCATGATTGCGTGACGATCGATGGCGCGGCGTCACCGCGAGGCTGGAAGTTTACAAAGGGAGATGAAGATAAATACGTGCCGGTGAAATCCAGGCTTGATGTCAGTTCGTCAGAAGCGGCTATCCTCGCGGCCGTGGCCGGCGTTGGGATCGCAAGGGTTATGTCCTACAAAATGGAAGCGGCTAGGCGCGCCGGCGAACTTGAAATAATCCTGGAACAACACGAGCCGACGCCATGGCCGGTGAACATGCTGTATACGTCGCGCCGCCTTGTGCCCTTGAAGCTTCGCACGTTCATCGACTGGTCCGTCCCTCGCCTCAAATCGCGGTTGGGCCAGCAAATTGCAGGTGATCGAACTTTGGATGTTGGTTCCGAAATTGGATAGCGGCGGTGTACTTGCGTGACAAGGGCGCAGTCACTCCAGGCGGGCATTGGCCGGCGCCATCGACTTGATCGATTGGATTTTACATCATCTGCAATCAGTTCTTTTCGTAGCGCACGAGTCTGGTATTGGCCCTGACCGACGTTCCGCTGCGGTGCGGGAAGACCGACGGTCTCGGGACTGTCACATCGACATTTCCGAGTAGGAGCCCAAACGGTCGGTAAAGGAGGTAATCCGGGAGCGGACTGAACGGCGCTCAAGCCCGCCCGGACCCATAACAGTACTGAGCGGGTGCAGCATGCACGACGATACAGTTAAAAACACCGACGTGAAGCAGACGTCATTGCGAGCTCGAACCAGTCACTATTTGTATGTTGGGGTGTCGCGATAGATCCCAGCTGCCGGGTGTTTGTGCTTACCCCAACTCTGCGATTAGCCGCGCGGCGACTTTCAAGTCTGCAGTATCGAAGCCTTCTTCGAACTGTTCGTATGCCGTCTGAAGCAGCTTCTGCCCTTCGGCTTTTCGCCCTTGACTTGCCCAAAGCGTTGCTAGGTCGACTGCTGCCCGCAATTCCCATGATGGAGCGGACTGTGCGCGGCTCAATTCAATAGACTGTTTGAAGAACTTTTCAGCTTCGTCAGACGCGGCTTGCTGCGTCTTGAGATATAGATTGCCCTTTACCCGCAATAGCTCTGGCATGAAGGAGAGATCACCGTTAGCGCTGACCATTCTGATCGTCTCCTCGATCAAGCCAAAGGCTTCAGTCAGCCGGCCGGACGCAGCGTACCCCTGGACGATAGCTATATTAAATGCCGTAGTTTGGAGTTCGTGCCGCGCCGCATGAAGCTGTACAAGGCAACTTTGCAGACCCTGCACTTCTTCGCCGATTGAACCTCGGCATAAGCCCAATTCACATTGTAGACCTTGTCCGACCGCAAGAAATGGCGCGAGTGAGTGGACTTCCGCGTGCGAGATCAACCTATCGATATGCTCGTCAGCGGTATCGAAATCGCCTGTCCAAATGAATACGGAGCTTGCCCAGATCAGAGCTATGCAGAGCGTAGCCGGAAGTTCCATGCATGCTGCATCACCCACAGTCTGGTGCCCGCGTTCCAGCGCCTGCGTAGGACGGCCCTGCAACCAGAGAATCCGGGCCAAGTACGAACCGGCCAGATTGTGGTGATCAAAGCCGAGTAAGATCTTGCTTGATCGCGAGATACCCGCTCTGTGCCGCACCACCGACTCCAATGCGAGGCGTGCTTCGTTGAGGTTGCCCACGTAACTTAGTGAAATTCCTAAGAAGGTATTGGCAAACTCCGCGGCGTCGGGATCCGCAATCGTTTCGGAGATAACCGTCATATGTCGTGCATATTGCAGAGCAGTTCTAAAATTGCCGCCTCTGTGGTGGAACATGTGCAGTGTTCCGAGGAGCTGAAGCTGGTTTAGTGCATCGCCACGTTGTTCGGCGATAGCCAGGCCCCGGCTCAAAGCTACACGAGTCGGCTCAATCATCCCGTGCGTGAACATGAGAGACATTCCCAGGGCAGACTGAAGATGCATCTCATCGCGCCCATCTGACTCGGTCTGATCGAGCGCTTGGATCGCTCGCTCCGTCCAACGATGACATTCGTTGAAGAGGGCTAATCCCAAAAAAACCGGAGCGGCGGAAGCCGCGAGGCCGACACCGATTTGGACATTTCCATTGGCACCAAAACACCGATCCAGTCCTGCACGTACATCGCCAAGCCCTGTCAGGAGGCGCTCGCGTTCGCTAGCGGTTACGGGTGTCTTCCATTGAGCATTGGTCTGCTCCAGCCATTGCCGGCAGTAGGAAGCGTGGCGCTCGCCCAAGTGGGCAAGTTCGGCCGCATCAACATTGATTTCGAGAGCATAGGCGCGCGTGGTCTCCAGAAGTCGATAGCGCATCATTGCGCCGACCGGACGCGTGGCAACCATGGACTTTGCAACAAGACTATCGATGGCCTCAAAGGATAGAGCTTCATCCATGGACGCGCTGGTCACAACTGCAAGTGCTGCCTCGATCGTGAACTGTCCGACAAACACCGCTAGTTTGCGTAGCGTTAAACGTTCCGGTTCGGACAAAAGCCCATAGCTCCAATCCAAAGTGGCTTGTAGGGTCTTTTGGCGTGGCGGCGCTGTGCGATGGCCCGGCCAAAATCGGTTCAAGTGTTTG
>JANMDS010000454.1:0-2112 GCA_031376405.1 Betaproteobacteria bacterium | reverse complement strand
GCTCGTGCTGTGCGGCGTGTTTTTAGTGATGTATTTACTGAAAATCGATCTCCACCGGATTTCCACTGGTGCGCTGATCATCGCGCTGGGGCTTTTAGTAGATGATGCCATGATCGCAGTAGAAATGATGGCGCGCAAAGTGGAAGAAGGTTTCGATAAGTTCGCTGCAGCCACCTTTGCCTACAGCAGCACGGCTTGGCCGATGCTCACGGGCACGCTCATTACCGTAGCAGGCTTTTTACCGATCGTATTAGCGAAAAGCGCGGCAGGTGAATACACCGCTGACATCTTTAACGTCACCGCCATTGCGCTGATTATTTCCTGGGTGATCGCGATTACCGCTACACCTTTGTTCGGTTATTGGTTTCTTAAAAAACCGAAGCTTGATGGCAGCGTCGAGCACCACGAATTGTTCGATTCAAAAATCTATCGTGGGCTGCGCGCGTTGATCGACCGCTGCATTCGCTGGCGCTGGCTCACCATTGCCATTACTCTTGCCGGCTTGGTGCTCGGCGTTGTTGGTATGGGCTTAACTGAAAAGCAGTTTTTCCCCACTTCGGATCGCGCCGAAGTGATGGTGGAAATGTGGCTTCCGGAGGGCTCAAGCTTTAAGGCAACTGAAGTGCAATTGGGCAAGCTGGAAGCCATCCTCGCCGCAGATAAAGATGTCGCAACGTACGTGAGTTTCGTTGGCAATTCCTCGCCGCGGTTTTACCTTTCACTCAACCAAGAGATTTTGCGGCCAAACTTTTCGCACACGCTCATTCTGACCAAAGATTTAGCCGCGCGGGATCGGATTATGACCACGCTTCGCAAAGCGTTCGAGGCGGATTTCCCTGGCGTGCGTGGAAGGGCATTACGCATCCCACTCGGTCCTCCGATTACCTATCCGGTGCAGTTCCGCATTAGTGGGCCCGACGTGGCGACCTTAAAGCGGATCGGCACGCAAGTGACGGACCAACTACGTAAACACCCCGCCACCGTCGATACCAACACTGATTGGGGCGATCAAACGCCCGCGCTGCGGGTGGATGTAGACCAAGATAAAGCCCGTGCGTTGGGCGTGTCGAGCGTGGCGATTTCACGCACGCTGGGGGCCGCGCTTAATGGTGCGACGATTGGACAAATGCGCGAGGCGGATCGCACGATGGATATTGTGCTGCGCGCACCGGACAGTGAGCGCGTGGCCATGAGCGCGTTGGGCGATTTGCAAGTGCCGAGCGCAAGCGGGCGGGCGATTGCGCTGTCGCAAGTGGCGCAGATAAAAACGGTTGTGGAAGAGCCCATTATTAGGCGTTATTCGCGGATGCCCACTTTGATTGCGCGTGCAGACATTATCGATGGCGTACAAGCACCCGATGTGTCCGCTGCCGTCAACAAAACACTGGAAGACATTCGCAAAAACTTGCCACCGGGCTACAAAATTGATGAAGGTGGCGCGGCGGAAGAAAGCCGCAATTCGCAAAGCGCCATCAGCGCAGGCGCACCGCTCATGCTTTTTACGTGGCTACTTTTGTTAATGCTGCAATTGCAAAGCTTTTCGCTTACAGCAATGGTGCTGATTACCGCGCCGTTTGGCATCGTGGGCGTAGCACTCGGGTTGCTTGCATTCAAAATGCCTTTTGGTTTCGTGGCTACGCTTGGCGTCATCGCGCTCATGGGCATCATCATGCGCAATACCATCATTTTGGTCGATCAAATTCAGCAAGATTTGCGCGCAGGCGTGCACCCGTGGATTGCCGCGCGCGAGGCGGCGGTGCGCCGCTTCCGACCGATTTGCTTAACAGCGGCGGCGGCAGTATTGGCGATGATCCCGCTTACCCGCAGCGTGCTCTGGGGGCCGATGGCGGTGGCGATTATGGCTGGATTGGTCATCGCCACCGTGCTCACCATTTTGGCCGTGCCCGCCATTTACGCAGCGTGGTATCGGGTAAAGCGGCCGGACGGTGCGTAACATCGTAAAACCTGCGGCGTAAAAATGGCATTTTTTGAGAGATATCTGCCAAAAAATGCCGGTTTTGCGCCGCAAAGACCTCAGCGCAACTTGAGTTTCGTCGCCCCGGCAAAGGCCGAGGTCCAATTTCGTTCGTAAGCGCAAAATCTAAGCGCTTG
>JANMDS010000311.1:0-6892 GCA_031376405.1 Betaproteobacteria bacterium | reverse complement strand
ATCGGCTCGGTGATAGTTTGGCGTGAGATGCTGGTTCATAAAGTTATCGAATTCCGCTGAATACATAAAGCCTTGAATGATCGTGTCGCGCGGGAAGCCGAGCGCAAGCTGCCCACGCCAACCAATGAGTCCACCAGAATCAGCGACGCGTTGGAAGTAAGTCTGATAAAGGTCTTCGATGAATTGGTTATTCGTACGATTTCGTGCGAGATACTCTGGTGCGTTAAAAAAGTCTTTTGAAATCGCGCGATACACCTCACGTGGATCAGCGCCGTAGAGCCGCATGCGCTCGACTTCGCCGTGCCAAAGAAATTTGTCGGCCCACGAAGCTTGGCGTCCGAAGATTTTGAGGAAAAAGTTGTCAATCAATGTTGTTTGAAGCGATAGTTCAGTCCCGTTCTTCGTGGTATCACCGTCGCTGTCACCGTCCATCCACTCAATTGCTTTTTTAAGGTCAGGCTGTGTACCAATATGTCGATCAGCCCTCGCGCTCGGCGTACCAAAGTTTTTGATAAGCCACCGAATTTGGAATGGATTGAAGACCTTTCCGTTTCTAGCTTTTTGGATACCTTGAAGCGATAGGATGGCGCTGGTTACAATTGGTTCGGCACTTGATGTACCGCTAAAACTCGTGCCGTAGGACTGATTCGCGCTGGCTGCTCCGATCCTCCCATTTGCTGCAACTACACATGAACCCCATCCAGTTGCATCTACTCTCGATCCATAATTTAATCCGTACCAAAAATTTGGAAGCAAGGGTACGAACGGACAGAGATTAACAGGATTGGCGCTTGCGTTTTCGTTACTACCGCTAGTTAAGATGGAACCGGAGTCGCGTATCGCTCGGTTAAACCGACCAGTAAAGCAAGGCGCATCAAGGTCAAGCCCCTTATTTCCTGCCGTCTCAACCACTATGATCCCAAGGCCGGACAGCTGTTTGAAGGTGTCAAACCAAACGGGATTGACTGAAGCTGGATAGTTCGCTTGGTCATCACCGATTCTGGGACAAATTCCTAACGGATCTTCTGATGGTGCACCTTCGATAAGCAAAACATCGCCAACGCTGAGGTTTGACAAAACTTTTGTCACCATCAAATCACTCCGCCTTCCATCCACTTCAAGCTCAAACCAATTCATAGGCCGGACGCTCGCGTGTGGCGCACCGCCATTGATTCCATAGCCATTATGGGGAGCGCTAATTACACTAACTACTGCGGTCCCATGCTCTCCCTCGCCGCCTGGGGAAGAAGGGTTAATTACCGACCAACTTGGCTGTGGTGTCAAACGAGGGAACGTTGGCATATCTTCGTGGGCATAATTCCAACTGTTTTCGAGATCGATGTACTTCATACCATCCCCCTTTCCTCCTTCGATTCCCCATGCATACCGTTGATTGGTACCTGCAGGCGCAGGCTCAAAATGCAGACCGCACCAGGGGCAAGACGGGCTATAAACATCAATGTTGACGGTCGCGGGACTCACCGGCCTCTGCTGCAAATAAACCACCTCCACCTCCGGTAACTTCTTCAACGCCTTCGCAAAATCCAATGCGCGCGCTGCGCTTTCTTTGGTGAGCGGAAAGCTGTAGTACGACGCTAAATCCGCATGGTCATCGCCGGAATTGAGCGTTGCGCAAAAGCGCATGGCTTGGCTCCACTCGCTTTGGGCTTCGGGCACGCTGGGCAGCGCGAACTCGGGGAAGCGGGCGAATACGGCCCGGGATTGGCCGAATTGTTTGGCGCGGGCATTTTCGGCGGCAACGCTTTTGTGGGTGTTCTCGCGCAAGGTGAAGTTTGGCGAGCCGTTGGCTACACTCGCAATCGCATCATCTTCAAACTTTACGATCAGGTGGGAGTACACCGACGGATCAATTGATTTCGGCAGATCGCCTGCCTGATGCTTCATGCGGCTTTTGAGCCGAAACGTACCTTCATCTTTGAAGTTGGGCGATTTGGCGAGCAGCCCCGGCGCGGTGTTACCAAAAGCGCTCACGCCGTACGCTTTTAAGTCCGCGAGTTTCGGTGCGCGCAATGCGTTGGGGGATTTTTGCAACGCTGCGTTTGCGTTTTTGGGCGACCAGTGTGCGAAATCGTCGAGGCACGCACTCTGCGACGAGGCAGCGATTGCGTTGGGTGTGGCGCCTGCGAGCACGAAAATGAGTAAGGCGTTTTTAGTTCGTGCGCTAATACGTCGGTAAGTTCGGATTAGGCGGTTGAAATATGAGGGGGGGGGTATGACGTATGGGCACTGCGACGGCTAACTTTTTCATCGGCTACCTTTTTGTATGTTGGGCGAAAACGAGTTGATCATTTCGATGACACACCTACGGTTTACGCGAACGGCTGCGGATAAACACCTATCAGAAGTGGGAGTAGTAAAGTGCAGCGAAATGTGGTACGAAATTGCTATCGCTTCGAACTCGCAAACTAAGGTTTTTTGTCGGAAACCTGCGGCGCAGAATAGGCAGTTTTGGAAAATTATCTCCTTAGAAATTGATCCGTTTTACTGTGAAAAATTCACCATGATCCTTCGCGCCTAACTGGGCGAGAAGCAAGTCAGCTCGTCAAGCAATGCAACGAGACTGAACCAGTAAGCATCAAATTTTGCGGCTTCGCGCCGTTTACCCCGCAATTCGTCGCAATCGTCTTTTTTTCATCATCTTCCGCGCGTACAGTTCATTCATCGAAACGCAAATGAATAAGGAAGAACGAAATGGAACTCTTCAATACATGGATGATTTTTAACGTGGTGACCGGCTCCGCCGTGGTGGCGTATCTCACTGTAACAAGTGAGCCCGCAAAAGAAATGTTTTCGAAGGTGAACTACGCAGGGGTGGCCGGTGGCTTGTTTGGTTTGTTTAGCGTGTCGGCCGTAGCGCAAATGTTTTTGTAATTAGCGCCGAGCCAAGTCAGGTAAATCTTTTTTATCAAGGCGTTGCGCGAACGATTTGCGCCGCTGGTAGTTTTCAGAATATTGCGCCGCCAATTTGCGCGCGTTCAAGCTCACCAACACATTTTCAGCATTGCGGCTTTGCGCAGCTTGCGTGAAGTTAAAGCTGCCGGTAATCACGGTTGATGCATCGATCACCATCACCTTATTGTGCGCCGCGGCGAAGCGATTATCCAACCACACCGGCACACCGGCGCTAACCAAATCCCGAATGGTTGTTTGCGAAACATTAAACGTTTGCTCACGATCAGCCACCACTTCTACTTTCACACCCCGCTTGTGCGCGCGGATGAGCGCGCTGGTAATTTTGCGGTTGGTGAACAAATAAGCGAGCACTAAAACTTCATTTTTTGCCTCGCCAATTTTGTCGGCGATGAGCTCGGCAATATCGTGTTCGGGCGTGAACGCAGCGATGACCTGGCCTTCGGCGGGAATGGGTTCGGGGTAGGGTTTGGCGGTGGTTACATGTGGAAGAAGAACTGTTACAAGTAACGCCAAACACGCAGTCGCGCGGGCGAAGTGCTTTCCCTCACCCCTGCCCCTCTCCCATTGGGAGTGGGGTTCACTACAGCAAATACCTGCGGCGTAAAACAGGGCATTTTTCAGACTTATCTCCCCAAAATTCACGCAGAAATCCGCTCCATCGCGCAGGCGAAAAAACCATCGCAGCCGTGGGTAACAGGGCTTAAGCGCAAAAATTCGCCCCCTAAATCGTCGCGTCCAAAAATAGTGGCGGCGGACAATTTCTTAAAGAGCGCATCGGCCAAAAACGCTTCAACAATACCTTCGTTTTCTTCGCGCAAAATCGAGCAAGTGGCGTATACCAAACGTCCGCCCGGCTTCACCAATTTAGCGGCAGCGCGCAGGATGCGTAGTTGCTTCGCGTTCATCTCCTCCACGCCTTGCGCGGTTTGCCGCCACTTTAAATCCGGGTTACGCCGCAAGGTGCCCAGCCCGCTACACGGCGCATCGACTAACACGCGATCAAACTTCGCCGCAAGCCGCTTCAGACGCGAATCCGCTTCGGAGTCGAGCAACATCGGGTGCACGTTAGTGAGCTGCGCACGGTTCATGCGCGGGTTCAAATTTTTGAGCCGTTTTTCATCTACATCCATCGCGTACAAGCGCCCCGTGCTCGCCATCATCGCGCCGATGGCGAGCGTTTTGCCGCCTGCGCCCGCGCAAAAATCGCCTACCATTTCCGTGCGTTTCGCGCCGACCAATTGCGCCAATAACTGCGAGCCTTCATCTTGCACCTCTACTGCGCCGCTGGTGAACAGCGCGTGATTTTGAAGCGCAATGGGCGCTGCAAAGCGAATGCCGTTGGGCGCAAAGGGCGTAGGCTCAGCCGCAAAGCCTTCCGCAGCAAAGCGGGCGAGCACCTCTTCACGCTTGGCTTGCAGCGTGTTCACCCGCAAATCAAACCGTGCGGGGAATTGCATAATTTTCATCAATGCGCTTGCGGCTTCTTCGCCATCTTGCGCGACCAGCCGCACCCACAACCACTCAGGGCATTCGTGCAACTGTGCGGGCGAAAGCGTACGCACTTCGGCGCTCAAGCGCTCGCGCAGCCACGCTAAATCGCCTTTGGTGCCGTGGTGTGCCGCAGCGGCAACGGAAATGCCGGTGTACTCTTTCAGCGCCGCGATAGCCCAGCGACGCGGCGAGTTGGAGGGAAAATGTTCGGTAAAGCTTGCGTAGTGTCGCAACCACGCGTAGGAAACGTCGGCCACTTTTGCCCGCTCTTTCGAACCCAAATTTTTGAATTCACGAAAGATAAATGTGAGCGTGCGGTCGGCTGGCGCATCGAAGCGGTTCATCGCCTCCATCGCCGCCACAAGCGCGTGGAACAAGCCCGGCGTGGGTGTGCCCGGTGGCGGGGCTTCGCGGATTTCTCCGTTTATGTTCCGCTTGCCTTCGTAGAGGTCGGAATCACGCTTTTTCTTACCCATCCCTGGTGCAGGTGCGGAAGGCGGGCGAAGTGGTGTGCGGGGGCGTTCGATGTTGCTGTTCATTTTCACTTTCTGTGTTCAATACCTGCGGCGCGAAAACGGCCATTTTTCGGCAAGATCAACTATTTTTGGCTATTTTTGCGCTTACTTTTTCATCGCGGCTTCAACCGCCACCGAATCTAAATCAAACGAGGCTCTGCGGTCTTTTTCATCAGTCATGCGCACTTTAAACGGGATGTAGTGCCAGCTTGGGGCGAGCCAAAATTCGGCTGAGCCCGCAGCCTCTTTTCGCGAACCGCGCCAGATCTCAGTCTCAATTTTGCCTTGTGGCGTGTCGAGCGTTTCTTTTTCACCCCGTGTAAGTGTGTAGGCATCGACGCGTGTGGGGGACACCACTTGAAACGTCACTTCCGTTTTATCCCCCGGAATGGAGAAATAAAACTGCACGATGAAGGTGAGCACATCGAACACGGGGCCTGTCATCGCCACGGGCTCTTTTTCATTTAAGCGAATGAGCTTAGCTTCGCGGTCAAACACCACTTTGCGCGGCTTTACATCTTTGCCCTCGCGCTCGCGCACCATCTCAAATGAATCCGGCGCAATGCCGTCGTTGGTGAGCTTGCCGATGGATTTCATCCGCAACACCCCTGGATACATCATTTTGAAAAACCCACTGGCTTGGCCCGTGGTGCGTAGCTCGTATTTGTCCGCTTCGTGCTCAAAGCGCAACTTTAAGTTGCCCACATTCATCGGGTAGGCATCGCCCTGGGCATAGGCGGCTTTGAAGTTGAGATCGATCAAACGGGGCAATTCAGCCAAACGTTTTGCCGCTTTTCCTTCGGGGGAATTCGGATCGATCTTGGGCTCAGGCGGCGCTTCGGCGCTGGGCTCGGGCTTTGGCTCGGGCGTCGGCTCGGGCACTTTTTCCGCCACTTTTTCTTCCGGCTTGGGCGCTGGCTCAGGCTCTTTTGTCGGCTCTGGCTCTTTCGCAGCAATTTGCTCTACCACCGGCTCAGGCTCTGCTTGGATGATCGGCGCGGGCAATTGGGCAATCGCCACGCCAGGCTTGGGCGGAGCGGGCTTTTTGGTTTTAGGCTTGGCGGCGGTGGCCACTTTTGGCGCGGGCGGCGCGGCTATAGGCGGCGCGGGCATGGCGGTTATGCGCGTGGTGAGCACGGTGGATTGCGCGTCGTTATCGGGCGGCTCAATCGGTGCAAACGTAACAAACAGCCAGTGCGCGATTGCCGAAAAGGCGAGCGCGGCAACGAGGCGATTGTCAGGGGTGTTCATGGGCTAACCACTAACGCGCACCTGCAAGCCTTCGACGACAAGTTTGCCTGCGCAAAAATCGCTCACGGCCTGGGGCAGTAGCCGGTGTTCCTCAGCCAACACCCGAGCTGAAAGCGTGCTTTCGGTATCGTCCCACAACACCGGCACAGCGGCTTGGGCAATGATTGGCCCATGATCGAGCTCTGGCGTTACGAAATGCACGGTACAGCCTGCGAATTTGCAGCCCGCTGCGAGGGCGCGCGCGTGGGTGTGTAGGCCCGTAAACGCAGGCAAAAGCGAGGGGTGAATGTTCATCATGCGTCCGGCGTAGGCGCTAACGAATACGCTGGTTAACACCCGCATAAAACCTGCGAGCACCACCAAGTCGGGCGCGAACTGATCTACGGTAGTTCGCAACGCAGCGTCAAAAGTTTCGCGGGAGGCGAAGTCTTTGTGGGACAACACTGCCGTAGGAATATTCGCTGCGCGCGCGAGCGCTAACCCCCCAGCTTCCGCCTTGTTGCTTACCACGCCTGCAATAACGAAATTAGCACCGCCCGCTGCGCAGCGGGCGATGAGTATTGCTAAGTTGGAGCCCCGGCCCGAGATGAGTACAACGACGCGTTTTTGTTCCATATTTCCATATTTTTACTGATTTCGGAGCACCTTCGCGTCAGAGGCGAAAATACCTGCGGCGCAAAAAGGCCGTTTTTCAGGAGATA
>JANMDS010000306.1:0-12053 GCA_031376405.1 Betaproteobacteria bacterium | reverse complement strand
CCTCTGGGAGAGGTTTGGGGTAAGGGAGAGCAGGCGCGTCCACAGACCTGCGCGATATTCCTTCTTCCCCTTATTTCAGCACTCCACTAAGCTAAAAAACTACGCACTTTTGCCCCCGCTGTTGCAATCAAATCCCGCGTGGCTTTCAAATAATTTACCGCCAACAAATGCCCGTGGGGCACGCCTAATACTTCTTCGTGGGTGTGGTGAATGTGACCAGCGGCCCGCAGCCTATCTATCAGGCGTAGCGTGTCGTTCTTCAAGCAATCGAGCCCGGCGCTGGTGAACCACAGCGGGGGCAGCGCGGCGAGGGCTTCATCGCTGGCATCGCGCACGGGACGCAACCGTGCCTTTACGCGCTGGGTGGGAGGCGCATACCAATTCCAATAATTGGTCATCCGCGCGGTGGTGAGCCCGAAACCGCCGGGGCCAAACTTGGCGTGCGAAGGCGTGGTCGAGTCGTCGTCGTACACGCCATAAAACAAGCATGCGCCCGCAGGCATCGGCAACGATTGGGCGGGCATGGCAAGCATCATGAGCATACACAAATGCGCGCCTGCGGAATCGCCCGCAAGCACGATTTCGCTTGCGGGCGTTACGCTGCCCACCAGTGCGCGATATACGGCCAAGCAATCATCCAGCAATGCCGCGTGCGGGTGTTCTGGCGCGAGCCGATAGTCCACGCTAATTACTTCTACTTTTGCGCTGCGGGTCAGCGCCCGCGTGGCGACATCGTGCGAATCACAATTGCCAAACGCCCAGCCGCCGCCGTGAACGTAGAGCACTATGCCAGGCGTTGCGTCTTTGTGTTGGTATCGGCGCACCGGCACGCCGCCAATCACGTCATCGCGAACGCTGTCCACCGGCAGTTGCTTTGCGTTGTAAAACGCATCGTTCTTTGCCAACAGCGCGCGGCCTTCCGGCGCGGGGATTGTTGTGGGATCTGGTTGCCCCGCCATGCGCTCGGCGTTTAGCTTAAAAAGCTTCGCCGTTTCAAGCGGGATGTTGTCGGGAAGGGCCAGGGTGTCGGATGGGAAGTTCATCGGTGAAATGTTACCAATATCCTCCCCGCAAAACAGGTATTTTCCTGGAAGATAAATTCAAAAATGGCGCTATTTTGCGCCGCAGGTATTTGAAGGCTACCCTTTCAAAAACACCACTCCCAGCTTTAATTCTTCATATATTTGGTAATGCGTCTCGCTCATGCCGAGCGAAGAATAGGTGCGCTGCGCCCGCGCGTTATCTTGCTCCACATACAAGCGAAAGCCACAGACGCACGGGTCTTTTGCGGCCAGCGCACGCACGTACTCGTACAACGCTCGATACACGCCTTGCCCGCGCGCCTCGGGGCGCACGTACACACTTTGAATCCACCAAAAATTGCCGTTTCGCCAATCGCTCCACTCATAGGAAATCATGAGCGCGCCTACGACGATGCCGTCTTGCTCCGCCACAAAATACATCCCGCGATTTTCATTACCCAAAAGCGCCGCCACGCCGCGCGAGATCACTTCGTGGAGCAATTCCTTACCTTCAGTTTCGCGCGCCAACGCGCAATTGAAATCAACAATCGTTGCGTGGTCGTGGGCGGTGGCGCGGCGGATGGAAAGTGGAGTGGTCATGGGGTTTTGCTAAAAACAGGCGTAGGGTGCAATCATATTGCACCCTGGGTAGGTTTGTAAGCTGGCGTTACGTTTAATCGTGGCTTGAACGAAGATCTCGATCAATTTAGATCGGTGCAATAGGATTGCACCCTACGGGCTATAACAGCTACGCATCAGGGAAGCGAATTGACTTAATTGTCTTCGCTTTGTCCCGCTGCAATGATCGAATCTCGGATTTTGTTAGCATCCGCGGTTTT
Source organism: Betaproteobacteria bacterium (assembly GCA_031376405.1). Taxonomy (GTDB): domain Bacteria; phylum Pseudomonadota; class Gammaproteobacteria; order Burkholderiales; family Casimicrobiaceae; genus JANMDS01. The sequence goes on along the minus strand of JANMDS010000306.1, from coordinate 10,192 downwards.
GATAAGGTAGCGGGCTTCGGATTCAGTGAGGCATTCGAAACCGAAGCCAAACTGTTCTTGCCACCATTGCTCAAGTTCGTTTCCATGCGTAGCCCTCAATTCATTAAGCCGTTCTGCGTCGAGCGAAACTTTGGCTGAATGTGCTTTTCCAGTCAAAACTGCGCCACCGACTACTCTCCCGCCACCTACTATAACGTGACCACGAAGATTTGCGAGGGTTCCCCCTTGACCGATAAAGTCATCAATCAAAAAATACGGTCGGTTCCGCTCAATTGTGCCAAAAAAAAGTGCTTGACGAGCCAAACGCGAAAACCCGTTCGCTCCCGTATGATTTACGACATTCTCTTGAACAATTCGACTCTTCCGCTCTTCGGAGAGCTCTAGCTTGTCGATTAGGAGGGCGCAAAGCGCACTGGCAATTTGATTTGTTCCTGTTTCCTCTTGTGCGTGCACCGCTAAAAGGATTGGAAAGCAATCTTCCAAAAATATATCTTCAACTTTACGACAAAATTCTTCTGTCACAAACTCGCGTACAAGTGATTCAGCTGCTTGGGAGTCACCAGCTTTGGCACCTGCGTACTGACTGTGCTTGAGTACGCGGCGCTCGTCATCTTGGCAAATTACGACATCGGGAAATCGCAAACTCCAATCGGATCGAGGCGCTTTTCTGCTCACTCCACCGCCTTCAACATCTGCTCCACAACCCCCTTCGCATCGCCAAACACCATCAACGTTTTTGGCATGTAAAAGAGCTCGTGATCCAAGCCCGCATACCCCGCGGCCATTGAGCGTTTGTTTACGATAATCGTGCGAGCTTTGTAGGCTTCCAAAATGGGCATTCCGTATATGGCGGAGCCTTTTTCGAGGGCGAGGGGATTCACTACGTCGTTCGCGCCGAGCACGAGCACGACGTCGGTATCGGCGAATTCGCTGTTGATTTCGTCCATCTCAAACACTTGATCGTAAGGCACTTCGGCCTCGGCGAGCAATACGTTCATGTGCCCCGGCATGCGTCCCGCAACGGGGTGAATGGCGTATTTCACTTTGATGCCTTTCGCGCTGAGTTTGTGCGCGAGCTCTTTCACGGCATGTTGCGCGCGGGCGACTGCTAAGCCGTAACCGGGCACGATGACCACCGTATCGGCGTTTGAGAGCATAAAGCCCGCATCATCGGCGCTGCCGGATTTCACGGGGCGTTGCTCTTTCGCTCCGCTCACTGCCGTGCCCGCTTCGCCGCCGAAGCCGCCTAAGATTACGCTGATGAACGAGCGGTTCATCGCTTTACACATGATGTAACTCAAAATCGCGCCCGACGAGCCTACGAGCGAACCGGCGATAATGAGCATGGGGTTATTGAGCGAAAAGCCAATGCCCGCCGCCGCCCAGCCAGAGTAGGAATTCAACATCGACACCACCACGGGCATATCTGCGCCGCCAATCGGGATGATGATGAGCACGCCCAAGATGAAGCCCAGCGAGGTAACGATTAAGAAATCCATTTTCGATTCGGAATGCCAAAACCCGAACATGAAAAACAGCACAGCCAAGCCGAGGATGGCGTTGATGGCGTGCTGGCCTTTGAAGGTCACGGGCGCGCCTTGGAAGAGCCGGAATTTATATTTTCCCGAGAGCTTGCCAAACGCAATCACCGAGCCGGAAAACGTGACTGCGCCGATGAACGCGCCGAGCGCCAACTCAATACGATTGCCGCCAGGGATTGCGCCGCCCTTGGCCGTAATGCCCAATGCAGAAGGCTCGTACACGGCGGCGACAGCGATAAACACGGCAGCCAAGCCAATCATGCTGTGCATGAAGGCCACGAGCTCGGGCATCTTGGTCATCTCCACGCGCTTGGCCATGACTGTGCCAAGGCCGCCGCCGATTACTAAGCCTGCAAGAACGTAGCTCAAGCCAAACGCAGAGTTGTTTGCCAACTTGTAAATGAGCGCGGCGGTGGTGACCACGGCGATGGCCATACCCGCCATGCCGAAGCGATTGCCCTTGATGGAAGTGGTGGGATGCGATAAGCCTTTGAGCGCTTGGATGAAGCAAATCGAAGCGATGAGGTAGAGCAGGATGACGAGATTGATGCTCATGCGCGCGCTCCGGTGAGTAGTTCCCACCCCCTGTGGGGGAGGGTGCCCGATAGGGCGGGAGAGGGTGGCGACGAGAGCGCGAACGCTTGACTACGACGCGAACCAGACGCTAACGATTGGGTCATTTTGAGCAACGCGCAGATGAGGCGTTCACACCCTCTCCCTAACCCTCCCCCCCGAGGGGAGGGAACTGTTTTTTGGGAGATAAGTGTGAAAAAGTGCTGCTTTTGCGCCGCAGGTTTTGAGAGGAAATTGCTCATTTCTTCGCCTCAACCACGTCTACTTTGCGCTCTTTTTTCTTAAACATTTCCAACATGCGCCGCGTGACTAAAAATCCGCCGAAAATATTCACCGCTGCGAGCGCGACCGCGCCTACGCCCATCACTTTGCCAAGCGTGGTTTCTGTTAAGCCCGCGGCCAACATCGCGCCTACGACGATGATGGCGGAAATCGCGTTGGTCACCGCCATGAGCGGCGTGTGCAGCGCGGGGGTGACGTTCCATACGACGTGATAGCCTACATAAATGGCGAGCACGAAGATGATGAGGTTTATTAGTGTGTGGTCTACGCCGGTCATTTTTGAAGTCCTATTCTTTTGTCCAATTCGGCCTGTACAAGTGGTGGCATCACAACGTTTCCAGCTTCTCTTTGGTTAGCGTAGACGCGATAGTCGATGCTTGGCACGCTAAACATCGCGGCCAGCGCTGAAAGCATTCCGAACGGATAGGCCCACTGAGAAAGCCCAGCGATTAGCCACAAATTAAAGTAAACCCCAATCAAAAAAGCAAAACAAAGCAAACCAAAAGTGAAGAAAAACGAGCCGATGGTGAGTTTGAGTCCCACTTCTCCATAGTTGGGGCGTGTGCGTGAAAGCTGACTATTACAATAAAAGTCCGAAAAGCTCATCCCGTCACCAACACCGCTTTCACGATGTCGTCCTCCAAGTTAATGCTGAATGCGCCTGTTTTGACATCAATCAACAATTTCGAAAAATCTAAAAGGTTACGCGCATACAAAGCGCTCGCATCCTGAGCGAGCGTCGCAGCAATATTAGTAATCCCAATCAACGTTACGCCATGTTTCTGCACGATTTCATCGCGCACGGTGAGCGGGCAATTGCCGCCTTGTTCCGCGGCTAAATCAACGATTACGGAGCCAGGCTTCATCGCCTTCACCATCTCTTCAGTGACGAGCACAGGCGCGGCTCGGCCGGGGATGAGCGCAGTGGTAATCACCACATCGGCTAACGCCACGCGCTTGGCAACTTCGGCTCGCTGGCGGGCCATCCAGCTCTCAGGCATCGGCTTGGCGTAACCGCCAACGCCTTGCGCGGTCTCGCGCTCTTCATCGGTTTCGTAGGCCACGTCAATAAACTTCCCGCCGAGCGATTCCACTTGCTCTTTCACCGCCGGGCGCACATCGCTCGCTTCAATCACCGCACCTAAGCGCTTGGCCGTGGCAATGGCTTGCAGACCCGCTACGCCTACGCCCAAAATCACTACGCGGGCAGCCTTCACCGTGCCAGCGGCGGTCATCATCATTGGGAAAAATTTGGGGTAATGCGCCGCCGCGAGGAGCACGGCTTTGTAGCCCGCAATATTAGCTTGTGAAGAAAGCACGTCCATGCTTTGGGCGCGGGTGGTACGGGGCGTTTTTTCCATTGCGAAGCCGTGTACACCTTGGGCTTTAATCGCTGCGATGGCCGCCACGTCAAACGGATTGAGCAGGCCAATCACACTGGCGCCCGCTTTTGTAGCGGCCAACTCCGCTGCGCTAGGGCCACGCACTTTCAACACAATATCGGCGTTTGCCAATACTTGTGATGCGGATTCGCCCAGCATCGCGCCGGAAGCGCGGTACGCTTCATCGGTAAAGGCAGCCATCAAGCCTGCCCCCGATTGCACATGCACTTCCACACCTGGAATTGCTGCGAATTTTTTCACCGTTTCTGGTGTGGCGGCCACGCGCGTTTCGCCAGCCGCTGTTTCGGTAATGATGCCGATTTTCAAGTGCGCGCCCTGTCGTTATAGTTGAACCGCTTTTTTAGCAGAGTGCAGGGCTAGTGCGCAATGCGCAGTAGCTATCGGCATTTCCTTACTGCGGCTTCGACGTGTTTGGCTTAGTTCGCTTTGGCGCTCGCCTTGGTATGGGTGCGGATACGACCGGATCGAGCGTCAAATACGAAGGCGGAATGTGCGAGCGCTGGGCTTCCTCGCCATGCTCCGGGCGCTTAGGGAACACGATGTGCCGCTCAAGCTCCACCAGCGCCTGTCGGTAGACGTTGCGTTTAAATTCGATTACGTATTCCAATGGCACCCAGTAGTCAGACCAACGCCAGGCATCGAACTCTGGGTGGTCTGTTGCACGTAAGTCAACGTCGCTTTCGCGGCCCAAAAAGCGAATAAGAAACCAGATTTGCTTCTGCCCACGGTAGCTGCCTCGCCACTCACGCCGCACCCAGTGGTTTGGCACTTCATAGCGCAACCAATCGCGTGTGCGTCCGATCACTTTTACGTGTTCGGGGCGCAAACCTATCTCTTCATTCAACTCGCGGATCATGGCCTGTTCAGGGCTCTCACCGGGGTTGATACCGCCTTGCGGGAACTGCCACGAGTGTTCGCGAATGCGCTTGCCCCAAAAAACTTGGTTGCGCGCATTGACCAACACAATTGCGACGTTAGGCCGATATCCATCTCGGTCTAACATAGCTGTACACCAATTTATAAGTTACCCCGATTCTTTCACATTGGTGAAAAAACGCAAACGACGATTTGTGAAAGCGCAATGGCACACGAAAGGCATAAAAACCTGCGGCGTAAAAACGGCATTTTCTAGGACTTATCTGCCAAATAAGCGCCCAAAAAATGCTGTTTTTACGCCGCAGGTTTTGTCGTGTCTAGGCCGCGTTCCAATGGGGAGCGCGGGTAAAACGCTCAACCGGCCATTGCCAACATGAGTGAGTTGAGCTTACGCACAAACTCGCCAGGGCTTTCGAGCACGCCGCCCTCTGCGAGCAACGCTTGGCCGTAGACCACTTCGGACCAATCGGCAAAATGCGCTTCGTCTACTTTTTGCAACCGAGCAATCAGCGGATGCTCAGGGTTAATTTCGAGGGTGGGTTTCACCCCCGGTGCAGTTTGGCCCGCTTGCTTCATGAGACGTTCTAAGTTTCCAGACATTTCGTGCTCTGCCACAACGAGGCACGCGGGGGAGTCGGTAAGCCGGTGGGTAACCCGCACTTCTTTTACTTTCTCGCCCAATGCCGCTTTAATGCGCTCAATCAAAGGTTTCATGGCCTCGTTTTGCGCTTCGGCCGCTTGCTTTTCTTCTTCGCTTTCAAGCTTGCCTAAATCGAGCGCACCCTTGGCTACGCTTGCGAGTTGCTTTCCGTCAAACTCAGTTAAGTGGCTCACCATCCACTCGTCTACCCGATCAGCAAGTACCAACACTTCCACGCCTTTTTTGCGGAACACTTCTAAGTGTGGTGAGCTCTTGCCGGCTGTGAAGCTATCGGCGGTGACGTAGTAAATTTTCTCCTGCTCCGGCTTCATGCGTGCGACGTAGTCAGCAAGCGATACCGTTTGCTCCGCGGTATCGGCGTGGGTGGAAGCAAAGCGCAACAGCTTTTGCACCCGCTCGCGATTTTCGTAATCTTCGCCCGCGCCTTCTTTGAAGCAATTGCCAAAGGCTTTCCAAAAAGTTGCGAATTTCTCTTTGTCGTTTTCGGCCAAATCTTCAATCATTGAGAGCACGCGCTTGACGTTGCCCGCTTTCAATACGGAAACATCTTTACTTTCTTGCAAAATTTCGCGCGAAACGTTGAGCGGCAGATCATTGCTGTCGACCACGCCGCGCACGAAGCGTAAATACTGCGGCAGCAAGTGTTTCGCGTCGTCCATAATAAATACGCGCCGCACGTAGAGCTTTACTCCGCTCATGCGGTCGCGCTCATATAAATCAAAGGGCGCTTTGCTCGGGATGAAGAGCAATTGGGTGTATTCCCGAGTGCCTTCTACTTTGTTGTGGCTGCGAGCCAGCGGGGCTTCAAAATCATGGCTGATCGATTTATAAAATGCGTTGTATTGCTCATCGGTCAGCTCCGATTTTGGGCGCTGCCAAAGTGCCATCGCGCTGTTTACGCGCTCCCACTCCTCTGTTACGACCATATCTTTTTTCTCATCGTCCCATGTTTCTTTCAACATGAAAATCGGGAGGGTGAGATGGTCGGAATAGCGCTTGATGAGTTCTTTTAATTTCCAGCCCGAGAGGAAATCATCTTCGCCTTCGCGTAAGTGCAACGTGATGTCCGTGCCTGGGGAATCCTTGGTGGCGGTTTCGAGCGTGTAGTCGCCTGCGCCTTCGCTTTCCCAACGCGTTGCGGTGTTGGCGGGCTCACCGGCTTTGCGCGACACCAGCGTAACTTTATCCGCCACAATAAACGAGGAATAAAAGCCCACGCCAAACTGCCCAATTAGATTGGTATCTTTAGCTTCGTCGCCAGTGAGTTTTGCGAAAAACTCTTTCGTTCCCGATTTAGCGATGGTGCCGATGTTGGCCACCACTTCCTCACGCGTCATGCCGATGCCGTTGTCGGCAATGGTGAGCGTGCGAGTAGCCTTATCGAACGAGAGCTTCACGCCTAACTCGCCTGCGTCTTCGAGCAATTTGCCGTTGGAAAGACCTGCGTAGCGCAGTTTGTCCGCTGCGTCGGACGCGTTGGAGACTAATTCCCGAAGGAATATTTCTTTGTTGCTGTAGAGCGAGTGAATCATCAACTGCAACAGTTGTTTCACTTCTGCTTGGAAGCCTAGGGTTTCTTTACTCATGTTTGCTCTAAAAAAGGTTATTTTTCTAACGAAGAGGTGAGGCCAACAGCGAGGGTTTTCAAGCCCGTAAAATGTTTGTATGAAATTCAATATCCTCAAACATTTTATTGGGCTAGCGATTTTGCTGGCCAGCATTGCATCGTATGCTCAGTCCGCCCGTCCCGCCGTGTGCGAATCGCAAGACGATGAGCCGTTGTTTTTTCATCGCTACCCCGGCATTATCAACGTGTATCTTGAGAATGATTTGTTCGCCAATCGAGATCAAGATTACACCAGTGGTTTTAAAGTGGCGTGGGTTTCGCCTAACCTATCGGATTTCAGTGCAGATCGGTGTTTGCCGCCGTGGTTGCGTGCCGCAAGCCGTTATCTCACAAGACTGCATCCTGGCCCGAAAAATGATCAGTATGATCGACGCAACGTGGTGTTCACCGTGGGCCAAGCGATGTTTACGCCGGGAGATCGCACCCGGACGGATTTGATCGTGAACGACCGGCCCTACGCAGGTCTGGCCATGTTTGGCTTTGCCTACAACGCCCGTAACGATTGGCAGATGGATACGTTCGAAGTAAACCTCGGCATGGTGGGTCCTGCTTCCGGCGCGCGGCAAGCACAGGATTTGATTCACAAATTGCGTGGCTTCGAGCGTTTCCAAGGCTGGGACAATCAAATTCCCAATGAGTTGGCCTTTTTGGTGACTTACGAGCGTAAACATAAATGGTTTCAAACGCCCATTTCCCGTGGCTTTGACTACGACCTCATCACGCACGCCGGAATTTCGCTGGGCAATGTGCGCACGTCCCTCAACGCTGGCGGCGAGGCGCGCATTGGTTTCAATATTCCAGACGATTTCGGCACCTCGCCCATTCGCCCAGCTGGCGACAACAACGCACCCCACCCGAGCGCCAAACCGTTTGACCCGCGCACTGCAGGTGCCCACATCTTTGCCTCGGTCGATGCCCGAGCCGTTGCCCGCGATATTTCGCTTGATGGCACACTTTTTTCCGATAGTCACAGCGTGAAGCGGAAGCCGTTTGTCGCCGATGCCTCCGTGGGCGTTGCGTTCAATTATTCAGGCATGAAATTAGGCTTCTCCCGGGTATTTCGCACCCGCGAATTCGTTGGTCAACCGAAAACGCCACGCTATGGTTCCGTTACGTTTTCTTTGGAATACTAAACAATGAAAAAATCGATAATCATTACGCTGGCGGTATTGGTTGTGGTGGGTTGCGCGGGCGCGCTTTTGGGTGGCGAAAAAGCCAAGCGCGCGCTCTTTGCTTCGAAGTGTGAAGAAAAAGTGCAACCAATTATGAAGTTCGTCGCACTTTTTTCGGTTGTGCCCGAGCCGGATAAAAAAGTATGCGCCTGCCTGGCGGTGAAGATTGATATCGCGCGGGTGGAAACCGTCGCGTTAAAACCGAAAGAGGAGCGAGATGCCGCCGTTGTGTCGTTGCTGGTTGAAAACATGCCGCTCATTCGCAATTGCGCGGTGGAAACGGGCGTATTGCCGACTAGAAAATAGCAAATACCTGCGGCGCAAAAGCGGTATTTTCTGGGACATATCGCCTGGAAATCGGCTATTTTGCGCCGCAGGTATTTTGCAATTCATTAAAAAATTCGGTCAGAGCGCCGATCAGTGTGGCCCGCTCTTTTTCTGTTGAAATTGGAAATCGATAAAACATCTTCCCATCCAATTTCGCGTCGGCGAAAAGCCCAGCAGGATCTTCATGGAAATGTAGAAACGCGCTGCCTCGAAAGTAAAAGGTACCCAACTTTTTCTCTTTTAAACCTACAAATAAACGAACCTGTGCAAGCACAGGTTCGAGTTGGGTGAGCGTCTCAGTGCCAGCGTGTTTCAACGCGCGCTACCTCTACGCTTCGGCGGGCTCTTCTTCTTGTGCTGGCTTAGCGCCTGCTGCGGTTTCGAAGGAGAGTTTGACTTCATCCTTGTCATCGATATCCACACTCACGTTACCGCCATTGACCAATTTGCCGAATAACAATTCGTCAGCGAGGGCTTTTCGAATCGTATCTTGAATGAGCCGTGCCATTGGGCGCGCGCCCATTTGTGGATCAAAGCCTTTTTTCGCCAAATGATCGCGCAGCGCTTGGGTGAAGGTAATCTCCACTTTTTTCTCGTGTAATTGCTGCTCGAGCTCCAGCAAAAATTTATCCACCACACGCAAAATTACGTTATGGTCAAGCGCGGCAAACGAAACGATCGCATCCAAACGGTTACGGAACTCTGGGGTAAATAAGCGCTTAATTTCGCCCATTTCATCGCCCGATTCACGCTTATTGGTGAAGCCGATTGAGGTTTTTGACAGCTCAGCAGCGCCTGCGTTGGTGGTCATGATGATGATCACATTGCGGAAATCGGCTTTGCGTCCGTTGTTGTCGGTGAGCGTGCCGTTATCCATCACTTGCAACAAAATATTAAAAATGTCCGGATGGGCTTTTTCAATTTCGTCTAGTAAGAGCACTGAGAACGGATGCTTCGTTACCGCTTCGGTGAGTTGGCCACCTTGATCGAAGCCCACGTAGCCCGGCGGCGCGCCGATTAACCGGCTTACCGCGTGGCGCTCCATGTATTCGCTCATATCAAAGCGAATGAGCTCTACGCCTAGACAAAAAGCGAGCTGGCGGGCCACCTCCGTTTTGCCAACGCCTGTTGGGCCAGAAAATAGGAAACCACCGATAGGCTTACGCGGATTGCCCAAGCCAGAGCGGGCCATTTTTATGGCCGCGGCGAGTGCGTCAATCGCTTTGTCTTGCCCGAACACCACGTTCTTTAAATCCCGGTCAATGGTTTTTAGCGAATTGCGATCATCCGACGAGACATTTTTCGCTGGAATGCGAGCAATTTTGGCTACGATATCTTCGATGTCCGCTTTGCCAATCGTTTTCTTCTGCTTCGATTTCGGCAATATTTTCTGCGCTGCGCCCGCTTCATCAATTACGTCGATGGCTTTGTCGGGCATGTGCCGATCATTGATATGGCGTGACGCCAACTCGGCTGCGGCGGTAATAGCCGCAGGGGAGTATTTAACGTTGTGATGCTCTTCGAATCGAGATTTCAGGCCACGCAAAATTTCAATCGTCTCCGCAATGGATGGCTCAGGCACATCAATTTTTTGAAAACGGCGGGCTAGGGCATTGTCTTTTTCAAATATCTGCCGGAACTCAGAATACGTCGTTGCGCCAATGCATTTCAATGTGCCATTCGCCAGTGCGGGCTTCAGTAGATTTGAGGCATCCATCGTGCCGCCTGAG
>JANMDS010000305.1:0-2629 GCA_031376405.1 Betaproteobacteria bacterium | reverse complement strand
GAAAACATGGCAGTGGGCATCGCACGCGCCCTCGGGGAGTCGATACGTAGGCGCGGAAATGTCCGCGCGCGGCGGGGCGATCGTCTTCATTGTTGGGCAATCTTTGCGTCGCGAATGACCTCGCTCCAGCGCTTGGTTTCGGAGGCTAAATGTGCGTTCGCCTGCTCTGGCGACGAAGGCATCGCAACCACACTCAGCTCGGAAAATCGCGTGCGCACTGAGGTGGCCGCGAGCGCTGCGTTCAGCGCTTGATTCAGTTTTGCGATGGCAGCGGGCGGGGCTTTTGCAGAGGTTGCGAGGCCGTTCCACGAGGTGACGTTAAACGTGTTTTGTGCTGCTTCGCCGACGGTGGGCACACCCGCCAGCGCGCCATTGCGCTTCGCGCCCAGCGTCGCCAAAACGCGCACGGTTTTCGCGGAAATTTGCGCGCTGAGCGGCCCCAAAATTTCCACTGCTGCATCGATCGTTCCCCCGCGAAGCGCTCCCACCACAGCAGGCGTGCCGTTGAAGGGAATAACTTGTGCGTCAATGCCCAAACTCGATTTCAACAATTCCGCTGCGAGGTGCTGCGTGCTGCCAATGTTGATGGTGCCCAGGTTGAGCTTTCCGGGGTTAGCCTTTGCGAAGCCTAAAAAATCGGTGAATTGCGCAAAACGGGATTCGCCCGGCACTACCAGCGCCAAATCAAACGCGCTCATGAGCCCCACTGCGCGCAAATCGCGCTCTGCGTTCACAGGGGGCGATTTAAACAAACCGGCGCTCACCGCCGTTCCGTTCGAGATGAGCAACAGGGTGTGTCCATCGGGCTCGGCGTTCAGTACGGCTTCCGCCGCTGAAAATCCGCCCGCACCAGGACGATTCTCTACCACTACCGATTGCCCTAAGGAATCTTGCATGTGCTGCGCCACCGTGCGCGCCGTTAAATCGGCCACACCCCCCGCGCCAAACGGCACGATGATCTTGATGGGTTTTGTGGGAAAGGCGTGCGCCAGCGGGGTGATGAGCGCGAATAGTAGCGCTGCGCAAAGCGATAATCGATTCATGATTTCTCCTGTAACCCAAGATGATAGTGAAATTGAATTGATAGCAAAAACCTGCGGCGCAAAATAGGCACTTTCTGGGAGATATCGCCTGAAAAGTGGCGATTTTGCGCCGCAGGTATTACGCGCTCTTTTGGATCCCTCAGAGTTGAAGGTTGAACCATTCACTGCGTGCATCCGTCAAATGACAGCGACTAAGCACTTAGCACATGGTGCAGCGCACAATCTTACCTAATCCCTCACTTGCGTTGTACAATGTAAGGCTTTGTTGCTACAGGGCTTTTCGCCCGCACCCCTAACTAAAAATGGCTATTGAACGCACTCTTTCTATCATTAAACCGGACGCAGTTGCCAAAAATGTGATCGGCGAAATTTATTCCCGTTTTGAAAAAGCAGGGCTCAAAGTGGTGGCTGCCCGCATGGCTCACCTTTCGCGTACTGAAGCCGAAGGTTTTTATGCCGTACACCGTGAGCGCCCATTTTTTAAGGATCTGGTGGATTTCATGATTTCAGGTCCGGTAATGATCCAAGCGCTCGAAGGCGAAAGCGCAATGCAAAAAAACCGCGACTTAATGGGCGCAACCGATCCGAAAAAGGCGGCTCCCGGCACGATTCGCGCCGATTTCGCACAAAGCATCGATGCCAACGCCGTACACGGCTCTGATTCAGTAGAAAATGCTGCGGTTGAAATCGCGTATTTCTTCCCTGGCACGTCCGTATTTAATCGTTAACGAATGAGCCTAAACCTGCTCGGTTGCAACGCCGCTTCCCTCACCGCCGATTTTGTCGCGCAGGGTGAGAAGCCGTTTCGCGCGAAGCAGGTGATGCGCTGGGTGCACGGAAGCTTGTGCGATTCGTTCGAGGACATGACCGATATCGCCAAAACCACCCGCGCCGCTCTTGCCGCGCGGGCAGAAATCGCAGCACCGAAGGTATTGAAAGATTCCACCGCATCCGATGGCACTCGCAAGTGGCTGTTCGATGTAGGCAACAAAAACGCAATTGAAACCGTGTACATCCCCGAAGAGGATCGCGGCACACTGTGCGTTTCCTCGCAGGCGGGCTGCGCACTGGATTGTGCGTTTTGCGCGACGGGCAAGCAAGGATTCAACAAAAATCTAACAACCGCCGAAATCGTGGCGCAGCTTTGGGCAGCCAACCGCATGCTGCTTGATTCCGGCGTGGATAGAGGCGAGCGTCACCCTGTTACCAACGTGGTAATGATGGGCATGGGAGAGCCGCTGGCAAATTTCGAAGCGGTGGTGCCCGCCTTAGAAATCATGTTGGACGATAACGCGTACGGTTTATCCCGTCGTCGAGTGACGTTGTCTACGTCCGGTCTGGTGCCCCAAATTGATGAACTTCGTGATCGCTGCCCGGTGGCGTTAGCGGTTAGCTTACATGCCACCAACGATGCCTTGCGCGATGTGTTAGTGCCGATAAATAAGCGTTACCCGATTCGCGAATTGCTCGCGGCCTGTAACCGCTATCTAGACAAAGCGCCACGCGATTTCATCACGTTCGAATACGTAATGTTGGACGGGGTCAACGATCAAATCGAGCACGCAAAGCAATTGGTTGAAATTTGC
>JANMDS010000289.1:0-2032 GCA_031376405.1 Betaproteobacteria bacterium | reverse complement strand
CGCCTTTTTCCGGCGTAAACACAAAATCGGCTTTTGACGGATTGCCCATGCCCTCCATCGTGAGTGTGTAAGTGAGCTTGTTTACGGGCACGATTTCGTTGATTTCCATCGCGCCATTGCCTTCGGATTTACTCACCCAACTCCACTTCGCACCCGTGCCGCGCTCGGGGCCTGAGTAGGTGATTTTCATGCTCGGGTCGCGGCCATTCCACGGGCTCCAGCGCAACCATTCTTTGGGTGCATCGACCAGCGCTTGGATTTTCTCTGGCGGCGCGTTGATCACGATGCTGCGTTGGGCATCATACTTTGCAGGCAAGAATAGCCCAACAATGAGTAGTAATGCAATCAACAACACGAACCACTTCAGTAGTTTAAAAATAATTGCCATACATCCTCCTCAGAGAGCATAAAAAAGCCATTTTGAAGTAAATACCTGCGGCGTGAAAACGGGCGCTTCTAGGATTTATCTCCCAAAAAAGTGAGCTTTTCACCCGCTACGCGCACAATCTGCCAGTCGGGCAACACGCTCGCTCCCATCGCTTCATAAAACGCAATCGACGGCGCGTTCCACTCTAACACTGCCCACTCAAAACGTCCACAATTTCGTGCGAGGGCAATGCCCGCTAAGTGCTTGAGCAGCGCTTTGCCGATGCCCTGGCCGCGAAATTCGGGCAGCACGAACAAATCCTCCAAGTACAACCCTTTACGCCCGAGGAAGGTAGAAAAATTATGAAAGTAAACCGCGAAACCTGCCACCTTCCCTGCGCTGCGCGCGATGACGGCCTCAACCCGCGCGCCTTCGCCAAAGAGTTCACGCTCAAAATCGGCTTGCGTGCTCACCACCATGTGGGCGAGCTTTTCGTATTCCGCTAACGCGACGACGAGCCGGAATATATCGGGCAGATCGGCTCGCGTGGCGGGGGAGATTTCGATCATGGAATGCTCTCGCGTTCGGGCAACAAACCATTTTAGGGTTCATCGAAACGTAGCAATACCTGCGGCGCAAAAACGGCATTTTCTACGAGAAATTTCCCAGGAACTGCCCGGTCAACAATTGCTGTCCTAACTAGGCTCGTTAAATCGGCGCGCCATCGTTTGGGGACGAGACGCATACCAGTGGTTCTTGGAGTAAAGCAAAACATCAGCTGACATTTCTGCTACCGTGACGCAGAGGAAAAATCGTTTCGGCACCTGGTTATTCGCTGCGTTCAGGATCAACACTCGCTCGTTTGCCTACAGCGCAGAACCTAGCGCTTCCAGGGTTCGCTACGACCGTTTTAGGACACATCTGCCTGCCTGGGTGAGAGCTCCTATAAATCCCGCTTTTGTGCCGCAGGTAGTCCTGCGATTTGACACCCCTACCGCGCGTTACAGATACTGCACCGTCTAGTTCACCTTTTACCGGGGATCAAACGCAACAGCCGCTTGACCTTCTGCCCTGTATGCGACTAGAAACGCGTCGGAAGCCACTCGATTGGCCAGATCCCTCAGGTTCGCTGCCAAAGTGGAACCCAGAATGGCCTCCACTTTGTCGTTGGCTGAGGCCCAGCGCACCACCGCTTCCGAAAGCCGAGTTTCCCCAAGCGCGGTGAGGACGCCGTGTTTAGTTCGCCGGTCTTTAGCATCCAGCCGTACCTCAACAATGCCATCGCGCACCAGCGGCTTTAGCGCATGCGTCACGGCGGAAAGTTGGATGGCAAGCCGATCCGCAAGCTCTTGCAGCGTCGGTCCTTGTTGATCTGCGCCCATGAGCTTGTCTATTTCTGACATGAGTGCGAGTTGCGTGGCTTTAATATCCAACGGCGCCAACGCTTCGTCATAGAGTTGGCCAAGTCTTCGAGCCGCGAGGCGCAGTGCGGTATTCGTGCACACCCGCCCGCCCAAGCGATCCTTGTGGTCGGCGCAAACCCTTTCTGGGCAGTTTTTCAAATCGACGAGACTGGAGATCGCATCCACATCATAAAAATAGTTGAGCACAACACTATTAAATCCTTACATCGGCTAGATTTTACGCCAGATGTCTCAATTACAC
>JANMDS010000280.1:0-2687 GCA_031376405.1 Betaproteobacteria bacterium | reverse complement strand
AACCCGGTCGATTCCCAGAGTGCGGGGTCAAGCCGCGCGAACGCCGCCCAGGCCTGCTCGGAATAGGACCAGTGGAGGTTGTACGCGACATCCACCAGTGGCGCGAGCGGCGCGGGCAGAGGCACTGCGGGCTGCCAGCCTTGGATGGCGGCGAGCGTCGGGTTGGTGTGGGTGGATGTAGCGGATGAGGTTGGGGGTAGAGTCACATCGGGCATTCGGTGGGGTCCGGCGGGAGTGCGGGGGTGGGTGGGTGGTCGGCAGAGGCGAGAGGGTACACCCCGCTCAACGGTTCTTCTTCCCTCCGACCGACCCCCAACCTGCCCAACCCCGACCTCTTTAGCCCGAAAGCTTGTTTGAGAATTGGAGTAGGTGATCTGGGTGTGTTGTTTTTGGGATGGACTCAATCGCCGTCCCGGCTCAACGCCAAGACGAACGTTCAGCGCCCGCCGCGCACTTCGCTGTGAACACGCTCATTCGGGTTCCCGTCCTTTACCGCGAAGCGGTGCAGGTCAATAGCCGGGGCGTAGCCCGGGGGGCGCAGCGGCACCCCCGGTCGGTGATCGACCTGCCTTTGCATCGCGAAGCGATGAAGGTCGTGCCCAATCATCCACCTAAGCCACCGATGGTCCGGTCGCCTGTGCGCACCATGTCCAAACCAAACCCCCAGCCCCGACCTCTTTAGTCCCAAAGGCTTGATTGAGAATTCGAATACATGATCTGGGTGTGATTGTTTTGAGATGGACTCAATCGCCGTCCCGGCTCAAGGCAAAGGCCAAGACCAAAGGCCCGCCCAAACGCGAACCCCCCGCCCCCCCGCGCCCACTCCAACCGTCCAGGGTCCGGCCCGTGAAGCGTCCCGTGTCCGCGAAAACCCCAATGGCCCGACCCACTCCCCAAAGAAAGAACCACACGGCCACCCTCTGCATAGCCACCCTTAGATCCGCGTGACCGTCCCGCGCTAAGAGAGTTAGCGATCACCTTCCCGCGAGGTATCTTCGATCGCAATAAGCCCGAACAAATGGTGGAACGCGAAACACGCGCTGAGAGAGTGATCGTTCGGCAGTTCGGGCTTCGCTGTCAGCCACGAAACTGCCCCACGACGAGGGTGAAGCGCAACATGCACGAACTTCCAAAGTAGACATTGAGTTAAGGGCAGCGGATTGTGTGCCACGAGGAGGATCAGTTGTCCTATTTGAATGCAGATCTTATACGCTTCAGACCTTATTCGTGCCTGTTCCGACAAAGTGAGTTCACGACCGACTCGCGGGATTGCCCAACTCGTGCTCTGCGCCCAACTGAAACCGGAACATGCGTGCCATGTCTTCCCGACAACCCAAACTAAAGGCGGAACCATCTGCCGTTGCGAGAGCATGCGATAGTGTTCAACTGGTACGATCCTCCTGTAATTTGACGCCATGTGCAGTGCATAGGCGGTCTTCGCGCCCCATACCGCGAGGGCTTCGGCTTCAGCGTCTGAAAGGTCAAGTGTGTCTAACTCTCCACGGATGAGCCTCTTGATGAGGTTTTGGTTCGCGGTCTCAAGCGTGGACATCCATCCGTGGTTACACGTGCCGCAGACCCGGCCGCACAGGAATTGGTCAACCGAGTGCGACCTGGAGGAGACCACCTTCCCACAATCGGAGAAGTGTGTAGGAAGAATGAAGTCGTTTGAAAGGTTGAGTTCCTCGGCCAGCCACTGTGGAACCACATGCTCTCGTGTGCGGTCTACAATTGATTCGCCGCAGAATACGCAAATGGCGTTCATTGCCGCTAGCTTACACGGTGCCGTCAAATGGCGAATGGAAGCAGCCAGAGCCTACCAATGCTCTGTGCACTGTCAGTATCTTTGAGAGGGCAGCGTGCCTTTCGGCCTTGGCCATTTGCCGTGGGCTGAGTTGGGTGGGGCGGGCGGCGATTGCGGCGATAGAGAATCATCTCAAGGGGTGCCATTGCCAAGCCCCATACTGCGGCCGCGGCCACGGAGAGTCGCGCGAGGACGAGCAAAGATCTGATCCACTTCTTGGGACGGACTCAATCGCCGTCCCGGCTCAAGGCCAAAGACCCGCACACACGCGAAAGCCCACCCCGTCCGTCGCTCCCCCCTCGCGCCCCCTTCAACCTCCCAGGGTCCGGCCCGTGACGCGTCCCGTGTCCTCGAAAACCCCCATGGCCCGACCCACTATCCAAAGAAAGAACCACACGGCCACCCTCTGCATAGCCACGCTCAAAGCAGCGTGGCCATGCCAACTGACGCCGAGGTATCGCACCAGCGAAGCAGCAGACGCTCGGCGTTCGCTATGACGACGGCCTCACGGGCAAGGTCTGAAGTAATCCGCCAGGAAGTCGAAGATGTCTTGGACACTGATGACGCCCGAGTGGTTGAAATCACCCGTAGGTGAGTTCGAGAAGTACGCGTAGAGGAAGTCGAAGATATCCTGAACGGTGATTGTGCCCGACTGATTGAAATCGCCTGGGCACGAACTAGGTGAAGGGAGTGCGACAACAGTCGCTTGAATCGTTCGTCCAAAGTTTGTTGCTCGGACATCGAGGACCGCTTGGTCAAGCCGAGTTAGAGTTGCTGACGCATCAAGCAGTGCCGACGCCCACTCCGGTGACCCAGTCGAGCCAAGGCCTTGCTCAAACTCAGCAAGGTAAAGCGCGACGGACATGTTCGGATTGACCGTGAG
>JANMDS010000277.1:0-11625 GCA_031376405.1 Betaproteobacteria bacterium | reverse complement strand
TAAACGCTGCTCAAAATCGCCGCGATACTTTGTGCCGGCGAGCAACGCGCCCATATCGAGCGAATACACTGTGCAGTCTTTGAGCACATCCGGAATGTCTTTATCCACAATGCGCTTTGCTAAACCTTCGGCAATCGCTGTTTTGCCTACGCCCGCTTCACCCACGAGCAGTGGGTTATTTTTGCGGCGGCGACAGAGCACCTGAATCACCCGAGTGAGCTCGGCATCGCGCCCGATGAGCGGATCAATCTTGCCGGCTCTTGCTTGGTTGTTTAAGTTCACCGCGAATTGTTCGAGCGCGCCTTTTTGATCCGGTGCGCCGCCCTCTTCGGGTTGGCCGCTACCGGCTTCGGCCTACTCTTTTTTCTCAGGCGCTTTCGAAATGACGTGTGAGATATATTTCACGACATCTAGCCGCGACACCCAGCGCTGCGAGAGGAAATACACCGCATGCGAATCTTTCTCGCCAAAAATGGCTACCAATACATTGGCGCCGGTGACTTCTTTTTTACCGCTTGATTGCACATGCAAAATCGCCCGTTGAATCACGCGCTGGAAGCCTTGCGTGGGCTGCGTGTCGCTTTCGCTGTGCGCGGGCAGGCGCGGCGTATGCTCGTTTAAAAAAACGGTGAGTTGCGCGCGAAGCTCTTCGATATTAACCGCGCACGCACGCAGCACATCCGCTGCGGAAGGGTTGTCGAGCATTGCAAGTAGCAAATGCTCCACAGTGATGAACTCGTGTCGCTTCTGGCGCGCTTCGACAAACGCCATGTGTAAGCTCACTTCAAGTTCTTGCGCGATCATTGGGGTGGTGCCTTTCTGCGTTTACTGCGTATGAAAACTATGCTTTATCGACTACACACTGCAACGGATGTTGATGCTCCGAGGCAAACTTTAACACTTGCTTGACTTTCGTCTCCGCGATCTCAAAGGTGAACACGCCGCATACACCCGCGCCTTCGCGGTGAACTTGCAGCATCACCTTCGTAGCCTGCTCTCTATTCATGGTGAAAACGAGCTGCAAAACCGCCACCACAAACTCCATTGGCGTGTAGTCGTCGTTTAACAACATCACTTTGTAGAGCGGCGGGGGCTTGATCTTTTCGCGATCAATATCAATTTCGCGGTCGATTACGTTGTCGTTTTGGGTTAACCCAGCCATGCAAAAAACCTTGTTCCGTGTAGAGCTAATTTAAGGATGAAACTGTTGAACCCAAGTGTACTGCGCAGGGTTTTTTGATTGGTATGCGACAAATTGAATGCGGTGTGTCGCCTAAATGACATAAGCATATCATATTTCGTGTTTATTTTTCACAAGTCGCTTGACGCTGCTCTCGCCAGCATGTACAACCTTGGGCAAGGTTGTAACAATTTCGAAGCGTTGAACGCTCGTGAGGTTGGGAGGCAAGTCAAACTGTGTCCTTAAATCGTACGTCGTTGCGTGTTAAGTTGGATAGCAATCTGTTTCGCGCACGAAAGTTCGGCGTTTATTTTTTAAGGAAATCGTAGTATGGCAACTGGTACAGTGAAATGGTTTAACGATGCAAAGGGCTTTGGCTTCATTACCCCGGATGACGGCGGTGAAGACTTGTTCGCGCATTTCTCGGCCATTCAAATGAACGGCTTCAAGAGCCTCAAAGAAGGCCAAAAAGTGTCGTTCGAAGTTGTGCAAGGCCCTAAGGGCAAGCAAGCATCGAACATTCAAAACGCGTAACACCGCGAATTGATAATCAAAAAGGCTCCCTCGGGGGCCTTTTTGTTTTGGTGCGGTTTCGAACGCTTCAACACAGATCCCACGAATACAGACCGTGGAGTTGCGGAAAAAACGCGAAAATCACGCTTGATTTCCTCTGTGTTTCTTTGTGTCCTCTTTACCTCTGTGTTGAGGATTTTAAGGGGAGATAAATCCTCAAACACCCTAAATTTGCGCCGCAGGTTTCTTGCTTTAGGCCATGCGTTTTTTTAGCTCGGCATCAATACTATCTAAAAACTCATCGGTGCTCTGATACGGATGATCGGCGCGAATCAAAATGGCCAGATCTTTGGTCATCTTGCCCGACTCCACTACGTCTACACATACTTTTTCAAGCAACTGAGCGAACTTCACCACATCCGGCGTGCCGTCCATACGACCTCGGGCGGTGAGCCCGCGCGTCCACGCGTAGATGGATGCGATTGGGTTGGTGGAAGTGGGCTTGCCTTGCTGGTGCATGCGGTAGTGGCGCGTCACCGTGCCGTGGGCCGCTTCCGATTCCACAGTTTTGCCGTCGGGGCTCATGAGCACGGAGGTCATCAAGCCTAGCGAGCCGTAGCCTTGCGCAATGGTGTCGGACTGCACATCACCGTCGTAGTTTTTAAGCGCCCACAAGTAGCCGCCATTCCACTTCATGTTCGCAGCCACCATGTCGTCAATTAACCGGTGCTCGTAGGTCAGGTTTTTTGACGCAAACGCGGCCTTGAAATCAGCGTTAAAAATTTCTTCGAAAATATTTTTGAAGCGCCCATCGTACACCTTCAAAATCGTGTTTTTGGTAGACAGATACACCGAGTAGTTGCGCTGCAAACCATAGGTGAAGCATGCGCGCGCGAAGCCTTTGATCGAATCATCGAGGTTGTACATGGCCATCGCAATGCCTGCGCTCGGCGCTTTGAATATTTCGCGGGTAATCGCCGCGCTGCCATCGGCAGGCTGAAAGCTCATGGTAAGGGTGCCAGCACCAGGGAACTGCATGTCCGTTGCACGATATTGGTCGCCAAAGCCGTGGCGCGCGGCCACAACCGGTAAGTTCCAGTGACTTACCAGGCGTGGCACGTTTTTACAAATGATCGGCTCGCGAAAAATCGTGCCATCCAAAATGTTGCGGATCGTCCCGTTTGGGCTCTTCCACATTTGCTTCAGATTAAATTCTTTCACCCGGGCTTCATCGGGTGTTATCGTCGCGCACTTCACGGCCACGCCGTATTGCTTAGTCGCCATCGCCGCATCAATCGTAACTTGATCGTTCGTTGCATCTCGATTTTCAATGCCTAAATCAAAATACTTCAACTCGATATCCAGATACGGCAGGATGAGTTTTTCGCGAATGCGTTGCCAAATAATGCGGGTCATCTCATCGCCATCCATTTCGACGATGGGTTTTTCTACTTTTATTTTTGCCATGGTCTGTGCGGGCAGAGGTTTCACCGTTAAGTTAGAAAAATCAGTTTAAAGGAAACATGCTGTCTTCCCACCACGCACAGTGCGTGGCTTAAAGAAGTAGAATTTTTGAGGAGATAAAGTACAAAAAAGGCGGTTTTTGCGCCGCAGGTTTTACGCGATTGGGTCCAGCTGAATGTGGAAACGTTGCCCGTGCTCATCATCGTATTCTTACGATTTGGTATTGCTACGCCAACGGAAGTTGCCGTGCACTCTACGCTTTACTCGGGAGTAGTTTCCGCAGTGATTTACCGAGATTTGTCGTGGAGGCGCTTGCACCACGCCGTGCTCGAAGCGGGCATTGCCACGGGCGTGGTGTTGCTCGTGATTATGGCTTCCGCCGCGATTGGCTGGCTGCTCACTTATGACCGCATGCCCGATGATGTTGTGGCGTGGGCGCAGGCGAATATTTCACAAAAGTGGCTCATCATTTTGCTTATGAACGCGCTCATGCTCGCCTGCGGGATGTTCATCGATTTGCCCGCGGCCGTGCTGTTGCTCACGCCGGTATTCTTACCTCTGGCGAAAAGCATCGGCATGGACAATGTGCAGCTTGGCATCATGATGACAGTAAATTTAGCCATTGGCCTCTACACCCCACCGGTGGGCACTACGCTGTTCATTACGAGCTCGATTGCAAAAGTAAGGGTGGGTGAAACTGTGCGCGAGCTGATACCGTTTTACTTCGTCGCCCTGCTCATTTTGGGCATAGTGAGCTATGTGCCGCAATCGATTATTAGATAATCAACGGGTAAGACCTGCGGCGCAAAAGTGGCTATTTTCAGGCGTTATCTCCCGAAAATAGCCGCTACGCATCGCACTTAGCTACGGTGTTGGAAGATAGGGTAGGAAGAAGTCTGCCCCTACCCAATCCGGAGTGGTGCCGGTAAAGAGCGCGCCGCTTCGGCTATAGCTCGCCTCTAAAGTGGGGTCGCCCTGGCCGTTGTATTTCGCTACATTTGGAAACGGGTAAAGCGGTCGGCGGGCAGTGACCGCGCCCGTGCTGTCCGTGCGCGCCGTGGATATCGTGTCCGCAGCCATATTCCGCTCTGACCAATTGACCATGGCGGTTACGAGATCTAAATTATTCGCGCCGTTACCGCCGCTGCAATGCCCAAGCCCAGGGATTAGATAGGTGCGCATGAAAGCGTCCATATTGGTTGCACCCATCGTGCGCTCGACGGCTTCCCGATAAGCGATAGTGTTGATTGGCGAAATGTGTTGATCCTCCCAGCCGTGATAGAGAATGATTTTTCCACCAGCGGCTTTAAAGGCCGACAAATCTGGGTTGGTTGCATCGTTGAGTGCGTGGCGCACCCGCAGTTTGGCTAAAAAGCCTTCGTTGAACTGAAACTCATCCAAGGTGGGTGGTGCAGTGTCAGCGAAGATCAACGACCGTGCGCCATTAACAAAATTTTGCGCGCCTACGCCGGTTGCCGTTTCAGTGTTGGGCACTTGCACTCCCGGCCACGTTAACTCCGAGCCGAATTGCGAGCCCCCCGCGACCAAGCGCCGACCCGTGGCCGCATCGTTGGGGCCTGCGTAAATCCGCTTGGCAACGCTAACCTCCGCTGCCGTCAAACACGCGGTCGTGTCAGATGCGCCCGCTGCACATTGGATAGTGGCAGGGTCGAAATTGCAAATACGCGGATCCGTCAATACATTGTCTGATTGGCCATCCAGCGCGTCACACGCCTTCATGACTGCTGTACGCAAGACAGGCATTTTGGAAGGTTTCAAAACGATATTGCCGGTGGCGACGAGCCCATTGTCGCGGTTGGAACGTGCGCTCCAACCATGCAAAATCGAATTTTGAATATTGAATAAAAAAGCGGGTGCACCCACGACAATTCCGTCGTAATCGGTAGGGTAGCGTTGCGCAGCCATCAAGCCTTCGCGCCCACCATCCGAGCAGCCAACGAAGTAGGAGCGTTTGTGAGCTTGCCCATAGTAGGCCAGGGTGAGCCGCTTCGCCGCTTCGGTGGTCACGTGTACCCCACGGTAGGCGAAATCCACGCGCCGTTGGGCATCTTGTGTCCAGTTCGCATCGGCTGGGTTAGCGTTGCTATGTCCCATATCGCTGCTCGAAAGTACGAATCCGCCCGATTGCACGAGCGGGCAGCCAAACGCAGTGCCGGGTACGGTGGCCGCGCTGATAGAGCCGCACAGCCCGCCGCAGCCCATGTGCAAAATGCGCTGCGCGTAAGTATCTACTGGCAAGCGCACGCGAAAACCGACGGCCGACGCGAGCGTGCCCTCGACCGTACAGAATTTCACGTTTACGCCGTCAACGGCAAGATCACCCTCGACGGCGGAGGTAATCTTACTTCCCGCCCCGCCAATGGGGGACAAGTCGACCGTTGCCAACGCACTACATGCAACAACCGATTTGACGACCGTGAGATCGAGCGCAGCCGAGTCGTCGCTGCCGCAACCGGCTAAAGCAATGCCAAAAATCGCAATGCAGCCCACCAGCATGGGTTTCAATTTAATCACCGAAATTCTCCTCTTAATTGGATCGTCGAAGCAGCAGGCATAGCGCACTTTCGTTCCATCTGTTATGCTTTGCAAGCATATCGAGTCACCATTTATAGGAATCAAGCATGGATTTACGACAACTCGAAATGTTCGTGCGCGTGGCCGAGCGCGGCTCGTATACCCGCGCCTCAATTGAGCTAAACATTGCGCAGCCGGCATTGAGTCGGCTCATTCGCGCGCTAGAAATTGAACTAGGAAATAGCGTTTTTCACCGCAACGGCCGTGGCGTAACGCTTACTGAAGCGGGGAAAGTATTGCTAGAGCACGCTCGCGGAATCTTGCACCAGGTGACGCGCGCGCGCGAGGAGGTTGGGAAGGTGCGCGGTGCGTTGACCGGACGGGTCGCGCTGGGGCTGCCGCCTACGCAAGCGCGATTGTTGAGTGTGCCGCTGATGGCCGCTTTCACGAAAAAATTGCCCGCCGCGCAACTGTCAATCAGTGAAGGACTTTCATCGGGGCTGCGTGAGCTCGTGCATCAAGGCCGACTCGACGTAGCGCTGATTTACAACCCGCCCAATGAGTCAGGCGTGGTGGCATCGTTGCTGGTGAGTGAGCCGTTGTACTTGGTGACTAACGCACGCGAGATCGAGCCAAAGCGGTTCAAAAAGAGTGTCTCGCTCGTGCAGCTTGCCCAAACCCCACTTATTATTCCCACACGGCCCAACGCAATTCGCATGTTGGTCGAATCTACGCTTGCCGCGCACGGCCTTTACCCAAAGCTCAAAATGGAAATGGACGCGGTTAGTGCCATTTTAGAATTAGTCGCCGACGGCGCGGGCGCTGCGGTGTTGCCGAGGGCCTCGGTCACAACGTTTGGTTCGCCAAAGCGGCTTGCGCTCACTCCGATCCTAACCGCAACGCGCGCGCCGTTAGGCATTGATTTGTACATCGCCACGAGCGCCCACCGCCCCTCAAGCTTAGCACTTGATGGGGTGATCGAAATCATGCGAACGTTGGTACCGAAACGATTGGCGATGTAGAGAGATCGGGCATGCGCAGAATTTTTAGCTCCACCCTGAGCCGAACAGCAGCGTCTGGGTGAAACGAATTTTAAGGATTCACCTTGTTACGTAAACGCGCTTGATTGGGAAGATTGTCAGGACTAGCAAATTCCTTCGTTGGACAGGCGATGAATTTACATTCCAACTGTGCTATTTAAAAAACACATAACTGATAGCGTGAAATACATATTGTCGTAGTCAATGTTTGGGTCGAAACTAGAATACAGGTGAGTATCCTAACCGTGCCTGTATGCTTTAACCCGTTCCACTGCGCCGCGTTATGCCGACACCGGATGCCCGCTCGCCTGTGCGGGGCCAATAGCGACTACACCTCGGTAAAAACTAAAGCAACTTTGGTAAAGATAGGGAAGATATAACACGATGATTGACGACGCAACTGTTGCCCGCCTCATGGCGCTTACGCCGCCGAAAGGCGTTCCCTTTCACATCAATAAAATTGGGCATGTAGTGCTAAATGTGCAAAGCATAGAGCGCGCACTTAACTTTTACGTCTCAGTGCTGGGCTTTCAAGTTTCGGACGTTTACCCCGACTCAATGGTGCCTGGTGGTATGGCCTTTACCCGTTTCAGCCCCGACCATCATGGCATCGCGTTCGTAGGCAGCGCCAAAGCCCAAAGTGAGCGCAAGGAGCTAAATCACTTCGCGTTTGAGGTGAGCACACTCGATGAAGTATTTCGTGCTCGGGATCGGCTACGCGCGGCCAACGCCACGATTATTTACGAGGGCCGCCGACGTGCGGGCGCCCAGGTGGCGGTGGAGTTTCTTGATCCAGACCTTCATCATCTAGAGATTTACTGGGGTCTCGATCAAGTCGGCCACGGCGGCTATGTGCGCCCGCCTTCGGAGTGGACCGCGACCAAAACCTTAGAGGAAGCTGTCGAGCACGCTCCCCCAGGACAAGATACTACGCTTGGTGATCCCGCTTTACTAACTATTAAATTTTGATTGGAAAATTAATATGTATAAATGTTTAGCCTTAATTTGCACCATCGTTTTTTTGCCATTGACCGGCAGCACGCACGCACAGGAATTCCCGATCAAAACGGTACGAATCACCACGCCTTTCCCGGCGGGCAGCGGCCCCGAAGGGGTGCTGCGTTTGCTCTCCGATAGTCTTTCGAAAATGTGGGGAAAACCGGTAATCATTGAAAACAAGCCCGGCGCAAACGGCTTTATCGCAATCGGTCAGACGAAAGCGGCGGCTGCGGATGGTCACGAACTTTTGCAGATGGATACCTCGCAAATGGCGACGTATCAAACGCTTTTCAAAAAGATGCCCTACGATGTGAACAAAGATTTCGAACCCATCATGCCGCTTTTTAAGAACGCGTTTATGGTTGTGGTAGCGAAAGAAAGCCCCTACCAAACGATGAAAGACATTGTTGCTGACGCGAAAGCGCGTCCAGGCCGAGTAACCTATGGTTCGTGGTCGATTGGTAACCCGGTGCATATCGCTTCAGAAATTATCGAAAACGACACGGGTACCAAGATGTTGCACGTGCCCTACAAGGAAACCACCCAACTCTACGCTGGGGTAGCCAACAAAGATGTGGATTGGGCATTTGGCTCTGTCGCCACGGCTGGAGCCTTAGAGCGCGCTGGCAAGCTTCGCTACATTGCCACCAGCGCTGCGAAGCGCGAAGCCGCACTTCCTCATGTGCCTACTGCGGCGGAATCGGGTGGCCCCGCAGATTTCGACTACACCGCTTGGACGGCGCTGGTTGCGCCCAAGGGTGTGCCCGCAAATGTATTGGAGAAAATTCACCGCGATGTGACAACCGCGCTCAACACGCCGGAGATGAAAGCGAAGTACGCCGCGCTTTTCTACGAAACCTATCCGATGAGTCGGGCGCAGTTCGGTGAATTGCTGAAGAAGGAGTCGGAGCGTAACGCGCAAGTGGTGAAGCGGCTTAACGTACAACTAGATTGAGCGCGTTTAAAAAAATCAGACGATAATATTTATCCAAACCTCACATCATCCGTGGCGGATTGCGACCGATGGGCGCTGACGGTTTCTTGCGCCGTATATTTTTCATTGCGTGACGTGAAGCTTTCCGTAAAAATTGCAAGCAGCTTGATACAAGAATGCCGACGTTTTTGGCTGTGCTTGCTCAGGCAGCCGCTCAGAAAGAGCGTTTCCAGCGAGATAATCTCAAAAAGCAATCGTTTTTACGCCGCAGGTTTTACGTGTTTTTCGCGGCTCGCTACGGCTTCTGCGCTATCCTGAGTGCCTCATCACCCCGTCCACGCGTTTAGAAAGAATTGCGAGATGAACGATTTGGTCGCACTAACTATTCGTCCCGCCGAAGCCGCCGACCAACGCGCACTTGCCCAAATGCTTGAGCTCTACCAATACGAGCTCTCCGATATTTGGGATCAAGATTTGGATGAACACGGTGCCTATGGCTATGGGCTCGCGCGCTTTCGTGACGATCCGAATTGCCACGCATTTGTTGCCACCGTCGCTGGAAAATACGCTGGCTTTGCGCTGGTGGATCGGGCGGTGAAGGTCGGACCGAATGGGTTTTGGATGGATCAATTTTTCGTGCTCAAAAAATACCGCCGCAGCGGGCTGGGCGCACGCTTAGCCCATCACGTATTCGCCGCATTGCCCGGCGAGTGGGAGGTCGGGCAGATGCCGCAAAACCACGCAGCCCGAGATTTTTGGCGGGCAACGATTTCGCAATTTGCAAGCGGCGAATTTACGGAACACTACATTACCGAAGGCTGGTGGCAAGGCTCCGTGCAGCGGTTTAATTCCCTGCGCTAAACGATGCCGGAATTGGAATTGTCAGGCAACGATTGATTAAACCAACCGATGCATCCACCCATGCGTATCTTTCGCCCGCCCAAACTGCACGTCCATGAGCGCTGTGCGCAGCTTGGTGGTGATCTCGCCAATCGCGCCGCTGCCTGCGCTGCCGCCTTCCCATTTCAACGTGCCCACGGGCGTAATCACCGCGGCGGTGCCGCAGGCGAACACTTCTTTTACCGCGCCCGAGCCGATGCCTTGCTTCCACTCGTCAATCGAAATTTTTCGCTCGATGGGGTTTAAGCCATATTGTTTAGCGAATTCGAAAATGGAAACGCGGGTGATGCCTTCCAAAATCGTACCTTCGGTGGGAGGGGTGACGAGCGTGCCGTCTTTCATGACGAAATACAAATTCATGCCACCTAACTCTTCCACCCACTTGCGCTCAACCGCATCAACGAACACTACTTGATCGCAGCCGTTGGCGCTGGCCTCCATCTGCGCCGCCAAGCCTGAAGCGTAATTACCGCCGCACTTCGCCGCGCCGGTGCCACCCTTGGCCGCGCGGGTGTAGTTTTGTGAGAGCCAAATCGTCACAGGCTTCACCCCGCCTGCGAAATACGAAGCCACCGGTGAGGCGATGACCATAAATTTATATTCGTTCGCCGGACGCACGCCTAAAAACGATTCGTTCGCAAACATAAACGGGCGCAAATACAAACTGTGATCGGGTGTGGATGAAACCCACTTTTGGTCCGCACTCACCAGCGCTTCCAGTGCGCCTACGAACATCTCTTCCGGAACGAGCGCCATCGCCAGCCGCGTAGCCGAGCGATTAAAGCGCGCCGCGTTCGCTTTCGGGCGAAAGGTGTGGATGCTGCCATCGGCGTGGCGGTAGGCTTTCATGCCCTCGAAAATTTCCTGTGCGTAATGCAACACCGCCGCCGCCGGGCTGATGGCAATCGGGCCATACGGCATCACGAACGCATCGTGCCAGCCTTTTTCGGTCGTCCACGTTGCAGTGAGCATATGGTCAGTAAAGTGTTTGCCAAAACCTGGCGCGGACAAAATTTCAGCTCGGCGGGCGTCGGTGGTGGGAGCAGGGTGGGGCAGGCGGGTGAATTCCATGTTGCGGCTCTATGCGTTTTTGTTGGGTGCAAGTATAGGCGTTCGAAACTGTTCAGTGGAAATACCTGCGGCTCAAAACAGGCCATTTTTAGCGATTATCTCCCCAAAAATTGCCTAAATCTTGCGGTATCTGGGCTAACGCTAAACTAGGGGCTTAATGCTAAAAAAATTCATTGCATCCCTGATGCCCAAGTCTAAATCGCGCGTGAAACGCGTAGAGCTGGGGCCCGAAGCACATCACATTGACCCAGAGCGGGTAGACCGCTCCGCCGCCCGCGTGGTGTCTACGCTGCGGGATGCGGGCTACGACGCGTGGATCGTCGGTGGTGCGGTGCGCGATTTGATGTTGGGCTTAACGCCTAAAGATTTCGATGTGGCCACCAACGCTACGCCGGAGCAGGTGCGGCCGCTCTTTCGGCGGGCGTTTGTCATTGGCCGTCGATTCAAAATCGTCCATGTGATGATGGGTAACGAGACCATTGAGGTGACGACCTATCGCGGTGCGGCGGTGAACGCGGCCCCAACCGATGAACACGGCCGGGTGCTTTCCGATAATACGTACGGCACGATTGAGCAGGATGCCGTGCGCCGAGATTTCACGGTCAATGCGCTGTATTACGACCCAGTTTCGCAAGTGGTGGTGGATTTTGTCGGTGGGCATAAAGATGTGGCCGCGAAAACGCTGAAGCTAATCGGCGACCCCGAAACCCGCTATCGTGAGGACCCTGTGCGCATGTTGCGCGCCGTGCGTTTGGCTTCGAAGTTGGGCATGAAAATCGCGCCGACGACGAAGAAAGCGATTCCGTTGTTGGGCGATTTAATTAAAAATGTGCCGCCCGCGCGATTGTTCGATGAAATTCAGAAATTACTGCTCTCGGGGCACGCAGTTGAAACCGTAAAACAGTTGCGTGAAAACGGACTGCATAAAGGCTTGCTGCCGCTGTTGGATGTGATCACCGAGCAACCCAAGGGCAAGGCATTTGTAGATG
>JANMDS010000457.1:0-2543 GCA_031376405.1 Betaproteobacteria bacterium | reverse complement strand
CAGGCATCAATGCGCATCGCAGATTCTGAAAACGCGGGATTTCCGGACGATAGCGGCGGGCTGCGCTTTGCCGTCCGCACCACGAAAGAACACCGTGAGGCAGATTCCGCTCAGGCGTCATTGCGGCTAACGAGCCGAATACCGGAAATGGGTTCGTTTGAAAGTGGTTTTTCCGTCGTTTCCAGAAATACCGATGAGTCGTCGCTGGGTGTCGCGAAGGGGTTGCGTGATCCTGCGGGATTGCCACCGATTGATTCATCAGGCAAGTATCTGCGGCGCGAATTGCATCTCTGGTGGCGTCCTGAATTATCCCAGCCGGGATGGTCTGCCATGGCCGGCATCGATGCGCAGAATGAATCTGTCACCTATGACAGCCGAATCAAATTCGGGCCGGTGGTGATTCCCGCGCTCTTCAAACAGCAACGCGAAACGATTGGCGTGGTCGCTGAGGCGCGCTATGTGCAGGCGCATTGGGGAATGCAGGCTGGCGTACGGCACGACCACACACCGGAGCGAAGCAATGTAACCACTCCCGCCCTAAGCATTTTGAGTCGTTGTGCAAATGATTGCGCGATGGTTGGTGCGACCTGGTCTTCCGCAAGCAAGCTGCCGAGTTTTTACGCTCTCGCCCATCCCTTGGTGGGTAATCCATTGCTGATGCCCGAAAAAACGAAACAGTTTGAGTTGTTTTACGACATGCCGACGAATGCCGAATGGCGAGGGCGAGTGACGCTCTTTTCCGCACGATTCCGCGATCTGGTCGACTTCGATGCTGGCCCGCCACCACGATTGATCAACCGTGCGAAGATCGAGAGCAGCGGCATTGAGCTTTCGGCGCGGCGTCAACTTTCAAATCACCTATCGCTGAATCTCAATGGCATGGCCATGCATATTCGTGACCCATTGGGTGGCATGCCATTGCGGCAACGGCCCGAGCAGCAAGCATCCGCGCAACTGGCGGCGAAATTCAAGCACGGGTGGGAGGGAAGTGTCCAATTCAAATATCTGGGCAGACGCTATGACTCATCGATTCCGACCGGTGACGTGTGGCTTCCATCGCGTGTGACGTTGGATGCGTCGCTTGGCTTGACGATGGGCAGCGGTCGATTTTTTATCGCACTGGACAATGCATTGGATAAACGCTTCGACGAGGTCATTGGCACGGCGGCCTCTGCACGACGAGCCCGAATCGGGATGGTGTGGAGCTTGTGAAGGACATTTCAACCATGTTCGATCGGTACGCGTTTACCGCAAAGTGTTTTTTGGCTGGCCTTTTCCTGACCACGCTAATTTGCATTCCTTACTTGCTCTACAGTGACGATGTTGCGCGCTGGTCACAATCACTACTCTCCGCGCAATACTGGCAAGTTCTCGTAGCATTGCTGGTGCTGATACTGCTTGTTCTGGACATCGTGTTGCCAATGCCGTCAAGTTTGGTTTGTATTACCGCTTATGCATTGCTTGACGGGTGGATTGCATTTCTGGTGGTAACAATCGGCCTGACGCTCACTTACGTGGTCGGGCATGTACTGGGCGCGACGGCAGGTTTAACGGCACTTCAGCGCATTTTTACCGCTGAAGAATTTGCGAAGTTACAACGCATGGCATCTGGACAACGTTACACCGCCATCGTGTTATCGCGACCGCTACCTGTGCTGGCAGAGGGCACGTCGATCTATATCGGTGCCATCGGCACACCTCTACTATCCGCATCGATGTGCGCGTTGCTTTCGAGCGTGGGCGTGGCGTTTATGTATGGCTGGATTGCGCATTCCGCGAAAGGGCAGGATTCGGTATGGCTCGCATTGCTGGCTTCAATGATTTTGCCCGCGCTCTTTTGGTTTGCGAGCATCGCGCTTCGCAAGAATCACTAGCAAGCTGGATGGGCTTGTATCGTGTTCAAACAACCGGCAGAACAAATGACGGTCGTTCACTTCAATTGATTCGCCGCGCCGCCTCGACCATTCGCGCCTCGTCCCGGCGCTGGAACTCGGCGTGTGTCGCGCGGGTCACGCCGCGCGGGTAGGGCGGCAGCATGTGCGCGAAAACGGCATCAAGCCGCCGGGCGCGTCGCCACGCCTCCTGCGGATTCAGTTCTATTTCGCTGCGATCAAGTTGGCCGACGAGTTTCATGCTTGTAGTGTCGGGGCGAATAGGCGGTGATACAGGTTGGCACGATAAATTTGATTGCGAGTACTGATCGGCAGTGAGTTTCTGGAATTGCACCTCACTTTCACGGCAACAAGTTTCCCAAGTAGTTCACCAACGGATCCAAAACATCATCATCTCCCCAATACTGCCCATGCGACATCGGGTTCCAGCTTTTGACAATCCAGCCCAAAAAGCCGTCGCCGGCGTTGATTGGGTGATCCAGAACTGCGGCGCGATACTGCGTTGAGAGGTCGGCAAGGGGCCATCCCAGCACATCATCCTTGTCGTAGTAATTGTGCCATTCGAATTTCTCGTTGAGTTTCTCGAAAGGCAAAATCTGATCGCGCGCATGAGCCGCGACGAATATCGGAATATTGCAACCGGTAGTTATC
>JANMDS010000257.1:0-7079 GCA_031376405.1 Betaproteobacteria bacterium | reverse complement strand
TTGCCAACAAACAGTCCATTATCCACGCCCAAGACTCTCCCGCGAGCTCGAATGCTCCAAGGGTTAACGGGCTGTGGATAACTTTCTAACTCAACATCCTACCTACTCACTTTACTGCTGAGACTGAAGCATACAAGGGTTGGGGTGGGGGCAATCTTGTCGGAACGAATTGCCTAGCCAACGCGAAGATTCCCCCCCTCCCAACCTCCCCCCGCTTGGGGGAGGAGCGATACGCGTGATCGATTCACTCATGGGATCGCATTAGGACTTATATACCTGTCTCCATAATATCTCCCAAAAAAACGGTGTTTTTTAGCCTACTCAATCGCGTCCGTTTCCGTTCAATTCACCTTCAAAATCCCCAGTCGCCCGGCCTCGTAAACCGCTTCGGTGCGCGAGTGCACCGAGAGCTTTTTATAGGTGTTGCGTAAATGCGCGCTCACGGTTTCGTCGGCGATGCCCAGCGCGTTGGCAGCTTCGGCATAGGTGCAGCCCCGCGCGATGAGGCTCAAAACTTCATGTTCGCGCGCGCTTAAGCGCACTTGCTCCGACTCAGGCAGGTTTTGCATGCTGGTATTCACCGCTGCGGCGGTTGGGGCAGGGGTGCTCAGTACGGGCGCGCGCAGCCGGTTGAGCAATAACTTAGCCACGCCGGGCGAAAGCGCGGAGCCGCCGGAGAGGAGTGTTTCAATGTCGCCGGCCACATTTGACGTTAGCGCATCTTTCAACACATAGCCCGAAGCGCCCGCCTCAATGCTGGCGATCACATTTTTTTCATCACCAAACACGGTGCAAACCAAAATGTGTATGGTCTCTGACAGGCTTGATGCAAAGCGGATGACTTCCAACCCCGAGCCGTCGGGCAGCCCTAAATCTACCAGCAACACATCCACGGGCCGCGCCGCCAAAAAAGCCTTGGCTTCGGCCACCGTATTCACCATCGCCACCAATGAGAGCGACGACACGCCGCTAATGGAGTAGGCGAAATTACGCGCCATATTCACATCATCTTCCACCACCAACACACTTTTGCCCATAGCTTGTCTCGCCTTGCCGCGCTTTTCTGCAGCGCACGGAGCCTAGGTTACCTAAAACGACGCGCAAGCGATATACCTATTTTTGGGGATGGCGTGTTTGGATGGCGCTAGGCAGAATCTGCCACATTAAAAAACACAGCATGCAGGAGCTCGGTAATGCCCAAACAACGCGACCCTTGGCCGCCAAGCAGGCTCGGGGTGCACGCGGCGATGCAATCTGCTTCGATGCTGCGGGCCGCAGCACAAACCCCCGCGGTACCCACGTTCGAAGCGATACGCAAAGCGATACCGAGCGCGTGTTTTGAGCGCTCAACCGCCAAGGGATTGCTTGCATTGCTGGTGGTGGTGAGCTTATTTGTCGCGGCAACCATACTGCTCTATACCGCACAATCGTGGCCGGTTTTAGTTGCAGCCACCATCGCCCGTGGCCTCACCATCGGGCTCGTGTTCATCGTAGGGCACGATGCCTGCCACGATTCGCTCACGCCCCACACATGGTTGAATCGGCTCATTGGGCAGCTCGCGTTTTTACCTAGTTACCACACCTTCACCGGCTGGCGCTACGCCCATAATTTCGTGCACCACCAACATACCCAAATCTTAGAGCGTGACACCGGCTACCCGCCGCTCACGCCTGAACAGTACGCCGCGCTTCCAACCTGGCGCCGCGCCCGCTATCGAGCCGCGCGCACCCCGCTTGGCGCGGGTTTGCTCTATGCGCCGCTGTGGTGGCGGGATCATATTTTCCCTACCTCGCAAATGCGCAGCAACATTCGCACGGCGGGAAAATACTATGCGGCGCAGCAAGGGTTCATCGCACTCTGGTTTTCTTTCGAGCTCGCGTTGTTTGGCGGCGTTTTCGCGCTCTCCGGCTTGTTCACCGCTACGCACTTTCCCCCGTTTGTAATGCTCCTCTTCGGCATCGTCGCCACGCAATGCGTATGGAACACCCAAATGGGCATCGTCACCTTCCTCCATCACTCCCACCCGCACGTAGCCTGGCACAGCGAAGCCAGCGCCCCACCCGCCGCCCAACGCCAGCTTGAAGCCACCGTACACATCGCCTTCCCCGCCCACACCCACTGGAGCATGCTCAATATTTTTGAACACACCGCCCACCACGTCGCCCAGCAAATCCCGCTCTATAACCTGCCCCGCGCGCAGGCTGCGCTCAATAAGGCATTTGTGCGGTATGTGCAGCGTGAGCCGCTCACGTGGCGCAGTGTGGGAGTGGCGTTTGCAACGTGTAAGTTGTGGAACGGCGAGGCAAAAAAATGGGTGGGATTTTGAAGTGGGAGCGCGGTGCGGAATCGTTTCAAAAAACCGTCACCTACCAAGTTCTTGGTATTCCCAAACAGCCAACGTTACGCAACACTACGAAAATGATACACGCTACACAGACCAAAGAGCCGGACGGGAAATGAGTGCAGTCCAATACGATTTAGATCAACAATTTAAGCGCGCAATCGCGGTCTTGTCGCTAATTGGTACTTGATTTATCGCAAGCAAGCCGATATAAGAAAACTGTTTAATCGTTCTCCTGAAAGACAGATTGCGGGGATGTGTGGTTTTAATGCCCGAATGGGTTTGTGGAGTATCTGGGATTTAACAAGGTTTGATAAGCCAGTTATTCGGGCCGAAAGTGGCGAAAGCTTTAAGAAGTATTCTAAAAGTAATCGCCGCGAAATATGCGTTCGCATATCGCACAGTGAAGCAAAAATTACCTCTATATTTTTAATAAGATAAGGAAATGAAATGAACCAAATAGAAGATGTTTCTTGTATCGTCCTAGCGCGAAATCTGAAATCGGGTGTTGAAAATCCTGCAGCTACCTTTAAAGGTGCGGTTACTGTCTGCGACGATAAAGGAAGTGATTTCGATTTTGTTCTCGGCGGTGGGCCACAATTCGAAAACCTTCAGAAGGTTCAGAAAGTTAAGGAAGGCGCGAGTTTTGTGTCCAGGTACACCATTGGCGGGCAAATAAGTCGAGATCAATATTTCCGTGAGAAACCAAAGACAGTCCTGAGAATATCCGAATTAGCGGCTGTCCCTGTATTAGGCAAGCAGGATGGGGGAAACGGAAGTGGGGGCGACTCGACTAACGGGTTTGAAGCGGACATGCTCGATACACGATATAAGATGACTTTTTTTCGCCTTGAAGAACCTCGCACCGCGAACCACATTCAGAAATGGAATTGGGAGACGCTAGGCGGTAAATTCCGGCCCAGCAAGGCGCCACCCCATTTTGTTGAAGCGGTAAATAACGCGAAGGATTACATATTTGCAGTGCAGTTACCTCACTCGACTTCCGGCGATTGGCTAGTGAAGGAAGCCAAAGGAATTGCTGAGCTTGGTTGCCCTACTCACAGTCTCCGAGGGGGGTTCCACGTTGGCGGCAGGCATCCGTATGCCGTTGCGCCATTTGATAGTTTAGAGCAGGCTTTTCGAGAACTGGAGGGTGATCTAAAAGATCTTCACAAGATATTTGAAGAGGTAATCTGCATGGCTGTTGCGAGGGTTCAGTGAACTATAGTACGCCGCTACAAGTGACATCTGCACTTCCGCTTTTGGCACTCGCACTCACAGGGTGTTCTGTACCGAATTTTTTTACTCTCGAGGACGGTGTATATGCCGTCCAACGGGTAAGCGACTGTCCAGGAGCTAGATACGCTTACCACAACTATAGGCTGCAGACTTGTAACGCGAAGTGGCCCAATCTACAAGCGTGCAAAAAGATCGAAAAAGAATCGGAAGCCGGAAAGCGTAGCTGCTTTGAACGCCAACAAGCATCGCTGGTTAACACGCCAGAGTGTTCCACGATCGCCCACGGGGGCGGCCGCGGAATGGACAGCGTGTACCCAGCCGGTTGCACGTTTGTATCAAGCGGACCCGATTCTGCTCATTTTTTAAGACATCCTCCGCTCGCCAACCTGCTAAGTGTGGCAGCGCTAAAAAACGTAGGCGATGATGTGGTGGGCTCCGCAGTTTTGGTTGGACCTAAACACTTACTTACCGCGGGGCATGTGGCATGTAATGGAAACGAGCAGGGGGAGGCTGTTGAGTGGCCACCAGAGCTAGAAAGCAAAAAAGTTGTCGCAGCAATCTTTAATGATTTGCGCGGGAAGGATTTCCGCGTAAAGTCGGTCGAGAATTTCGCTGACTTTCGCGTAAAGTTGGTTTATTGCGCCTTAAATGATCGGGCTCGCGGCGAAGAAACCGCGAATTTTGCTCTCGACTACGCAATTTTTGAGTTAGTCGCTGGCTCAATTTCCTGCCATCCTTCAGACGGCGTTCCCGATGATTTGGATTATGACACTCGCAAAGAGTGCGAAAAAAGGCTTCTAGATCCAAATTCTAAAGACAAAATTTCTATAAGCGTTTTGCCCAAAAATTTCCAAATCGCACCGCTTCCTGCTAGTCATGCGGCATACCATCGCTCGGCTGGGGCTTTTATTTCTGTTTTGGGTTACACATCCAACGTTTATTTTCCCCGAGGCTTGATCTTCTCGACCGACGGAAGATCGATCTCACTGCCCGCCGAGGCGCGAATCCCAACGGAAATCAACTACAACGTACAGACTGCCCCTGGTTTTTCTGGTGGGCCAATTCTTGATGCCCTCGATAACTGGATAGGGATTCATACATGCTCCCACGCGCGCCCATGTTACGCACCCGAAAGCAACTATTCGGGCGATAAATCCAAGTTACTCGATTTCGAACTAGGCGGGGGAGGTGTCTCTATGATGGCGATCACGATGGATTTAAAAAAAGTGTTTCCTAAAGAATGGTTGTCCGATATGCTTCCAGCACTTTTTCCTCCACCTTTTTCAGGTGCTACACATGCAAGGCAATAGGCTTTGGCTCAGAATTGTCCTGAGTATTGTGGTTGCGATGCTCGCCTCGCATTCGTGGGCGATAAGCCCCGAGTCAGCAGCGAACCAAACAGCTAGTGATCCGATTCCGATGGCATTGCCCAGCACGATGGTGGATCGAAAAATCTACGGCACAGAGGTTTCCATAGATTTTGTTGGGAAGCATCTGTTTGCACAACTTCGAAGTTCCGTGGGCGTTATACGACGAAATTCTGAGACTGCGCAAACAAAAAATGAAGCCGTTGCGGCAACCGGCGTTCTCGTGTCGAGGGAGTATGTGTTAACGGTGAGTCATGTATTCCCATCGAGGCAGAAAATTGGTGATTTCACTTTCGAACTCGATCCCGTACGCGCAGACTTGGAATCAACCCCACAGAGCCACAAGTCCAAGCTAATATTTGAGCTTAATCACGAAAAGATCGTAGCGAGTACTCGAGGATTTTTAGATTACGCGCTAGTCGGCTTATCAACCGCCCGACCTAAACAGGCGTGCGTAGTGCCAGCCGACAACGATTCGATGAACCAATTGGCGCTTTCCCCCCGTGGACTACCGAGCGAAGGGGATAATCTACGTTTCGTTGGTTTTACGGACGACGATAATTTTCCAAATGGAGTCCTCGCGATTAGTGAAATAAAACCGCTCAGCTCACTCAATCGATTCTCAAAAACAGACGGAACAATACTCGCTATGGACTATTTTCATAAATCCGCGAAAGGACACTCTGGGAGTCCGATATTAAACTCAAACGGAGAGTGGATTGGGATCCACCAGCGTGATCTTTCCACCGCAGAGTCACAAGATAAAACAGTCTGGTCGCCTTATCTTAGTCATTTCTATCCTTGCGATAAACCACCGAATTTGTGCGCAACGGACGGTTGGGTATTGCCCCGACAAGGAACGCTCGTGATGGATATCGCAGACGATATTTTTCGCAAAAAAGGCCATAGATGGATGTTGTGTAATGTGCCCAGACTTTTAACCTTGGTTGATCCACTTCTAAAAATGAATTCAGACCGAATTTTAGGGTCTGAGAGTACGGAGACGCGAAACTAACTCGACGTCGACGGCGGATTATCGTCCAGGCGGTACGGAGGTAATAAACGATGCCATTTTTTTATAATCTAGGATTAAGCGTTGTTGATATGAAATGTTCTTACTTATGGATTTTCGAATCGTTTTTTCTCGGTCTTGCTTTTTCGAATCTGGCAATCGGAAGTTCGACTTTATCTGTGGCGTACGTTACCACTACCCCCGTTGAAATCGCTGGCGCTCGTGTCCGCGAGCTCGCAACCGAAATCGAGAAGCAGTGGCCCTTAGAAAGTCGTGCAAACAAGGTTTTAGTTCAAATTCTTGTACACCCGTTTCGATTGGGTGCGGAATCGGCTGCGGTGAACTTAATCGAGATGCGCAAACTGGTAGAGTCCAAACCCAGCGTGATATATGCAGCCGGTGCCGCGTCAGCAAAGATGATTGCATCGATTACCGATTCAATTCCGATTGTCATTGGTTGCAAGTGCAATCCTGGCCCAAGTTCTCGACATTGGCGCTTAGTCGAGAATTTGTGTACACCCGAAAAAAATATAACGGGCTTCACAAGATATGACCTGCGCGTCATAGATAACGACAGCAGAGCTCTTTCCTGCGAGCGTAAGGATACTCGCTCAGAAATCACACTCGAAAATCTGAACTCATTGCGGTTTGGGGTATTGAGGAATATGTTCGAAAAGAAAACTCCACGACTCGGCATTATTTTCAGCGCGCCGTACGACGAAGCTAAATGGCAGTACTTACCAAAAGCGCGAGCTGCGGATATTGATCCAGTAGAGATAATCCTCGGAAAAAATGATATTGAAAGACTTCCTCAAATATACAAAGAAAATAAGCTAGATGCAGCGCTCATCCTTCCGGATGATTTACTCGACTCAAATACAGGTCAATTTATTCGGGTCACATCAAAAATCCCAATTCCTACCATGTTCCCCTGGGACGAAGCCGACAGCGGCGCATGGATGCACTACGGCACTAAAGTGGATCTGGCTAAAGAAGCTGCGAGCTACATCGTCCCCATCCTCCAAGGCAAACCCATCCGCGAGCTGCCAGTGAGTTTTCCGAAGGAGTACGAACTCGTCGTAAACCACAAACTCGCGAAAGAGCACGGTTGGGTGTTCC
>JANMDS010000253.1:0-3216 GCA_031376405.1 Betaproteobacteria bacterium | reverse complement strand
GAAACGCTGATTAAGTGTCCAAACGGGCGCATTTCGTCGTTGCACGGTGCTCGCAATCCTCATGTACATCCACGTACACTCCGGTTG
The DNA here is from genome assembly GCA_031376405.1 of Betaproteobacteria bacterium. Taxonomy (GTDB): domain Bacteria; phylum Pseudomonadota; class Gammaproteobacteria; order Burkholderiales; family Casimicrobiaceae; genus JANMDS01. The sequence goes on along the minus strand of JANMDS010000253.1, from coordinate 3,129 downwards.
CTGCGCGCCGTGCGCCTAGAACTGCATCCCGCCTGAACACTTATTCATCGCCTCCCTAAACTGCCGCCATGAATTTATATACCTTCCTTCAGCAAGGCTTCGCCGCTCGCTCTGATTGCGCTTCCATAATACTGCCCGATGGCAGCGTTTGGACGTACGCCCAGCTCAGCGCCCGCAGCGCGCAATACGCCCACGCGCTCATCGCAGCGGGCACGAGGCCCGGAGATCGCGTGGCGGTACAAGTGGAGAAATCTGCCCAAGCCGTTGCGCTGTACTTAGGCTGCTTGCGCGCGGGCGCGGTGTTTTTGCCGCTTAATACCGGCTATCAAAAATCGGAGCTTGCGTATTTCATCGGCAATGCCGAGCCCAGCGTGATGGTGTGCGACCCTGAAAAAGCCGAAATTTTTGGGAGATTATCCGCAGAAAGTGTCGGTTTTACGCCGCAGGTATTGGCCTTAAATGCCCATGGAAATGGCACGATAGCCGATGCAGCGAACGCTGCAAGCACCGAATTTGCAACGATTGAGCGCGACGACAGCGATTTGGCCGCCATTCTCTACACCTCCGGCACCACCGGGCGTAGCAAGGGCGCAATGCTCACCCACGCAAACTTAGCCTCAAACGCCGATACGCTGGTGAAATACTGGGGCTTTACCGCGAACGACGTGCTCTTGCACATGCTGCCGATTTATCACGTTCATGGCTTATTCGTCGCGCTGCACTGCGCGCTCCGAAGCGGCGCGGCGATGTTGTTCGAGCCAAAATTTGACGGCGTGCGGGCGAAAGCGCTGCTGGCCCAAGCCACCGTAATGATGGGGGTGCCCACCTTCTACACGCGCTTGTTGTTAGACCCCGCATTCAATAAAGAAGATTGCAAAACCATCCGGCTCTTCATCTCCGGCTCTGCGCCGCTTTTGGCCGAAACCCACAACGAATTTTTCGCGCGCACCGGCCAGATGATTTTGGAGCGCTACGGCATGACCGAAACCGGCATGAATACCTCCAACCCGCTCGTGGGCGAGCGCATCGCCGGTACGGTTGGGCTGCCGCTGCCCGGCACGCACGCCCGCGTGCGCGATGAGGCAGGCAGCGTATGCGGTGCAAATGAAATTGGCGGCATCGAAGTGAAGGGGCCTAACGTGTTCCCCGGCTACTGGCGCATGCCGGAGAAAAATGCCGAAGAGTTCACCGCTGATGGTTTTTTCAAAACGGGCGACATGGGGCAGTGGCTTGCAAACGGCTACTTGCAAATCGTAGGCCGCGAAAAAGATTTAATCATCACCGGCGGTTTGAACGTATACCCAAAAGAGTTGGAAGAAAAAATGGACGCGCTGGAGGGCGTACTGGAAAGCGCCGTGATCGGCATACCGCATCCTGATTTCGGCGAAGCCGTGGTGGCGGTGGTGGTGGCGAAACCGGCGGCGCACTTAGACGAAGCCGCGCTCATCGCCACCATGAAAGCCGAAGTGGCCAACTTTAAAGTGCCCAAGCGCGTGCACATCGTGCCCGAGCTGCCGCGCAACGCCATGGGCAAGGTGCAAAAAAATGTGCTGCGCGAGCGTTTTAGCGTAATCACTAAAACATGAAGTCCATCCCGCTATGGCTGCGCATCGTCATGGGCGTGGTGTTGCTTTTGCTTGCGCTACCGTTGGTCATGTCCGCATTGTCGCTGGCATTGGGCAAGTAAGGTCAACCCGCAACTTCGCCGCCTCGTTATGGCATCGCTGCAATCTTGCGTAATCTGTGCAAAGATGAGCATCTCGCTCACGCACAACCGCTAAGGAGGCAACGATGAAAGGGCAAGTCATGGAAGGTGAAGTCATTCGCGGTACTACCGGTAAAGACGCGGGGACTATGCCGCTGCCAAAAGAAAACTGGAAGCGCGGCATCATCGCGCTCTTGGCAATTTTGTATATCCTCTCGCCGCTGGATTTAATTCCGGACTTCATTCCGGTGATCGGCTGGTTAGATGATTTAGGCGTGCTCGCCTGGGCGGCGCGCTACGTGCTTAAAAAGTAGACTCAAAAAAACGGCCATTTTTCGGGAGATAAATCCGCAAAGTGGCCTGTTTTACGCCGCAGGTATTGGCAGGGATTCGCCCGCTTTATTGCTTTTCGGCGCGATGGGCTGCATCGTGCGTGGGTCAAGCTCTACGATCTGGCCGTTATGGGTGGCGATCAAGGTCGTGTTGGTTTGAATGGCGATTTCGCGTGCCCGTAGCCCCGCCCGTTCCATCGCAGCATTAGAGTTTCGAATATCCGCATCTTTTGCGTTATCAACAATTGAAGCGCTCATTACTCACCACTCCTTCTTATGATCGCTCGCTTCGCGGGCGTTTTTTTGTAACTTTGATCGAAGCCTGCTCCGCCGCCCGCTCTAGATTGAGCTTGAGCAAGCGAGCGAGGATTTCATCGTCGGGCATTTCGCTTGTGTAGTCAGTCCAGCCGTAGGCTTTTGCTACGGCGAGATCGAGCGCGGCGTGGGCGTTGGCGAGCCACGCGGGGCGCTCGTTGTAGAGATTGGTGAGCGTGCGCTTTTGCAGTGCTTTCAAATCTTTTTCGGGCAAGCCGTCGCGCGGCAAAATGCGATCGGGGTACGGGCTTTTATCCATGCCGAGCGGGATGATTTCTGGCACGCGCTGCGTCCACTCCGGCGGGTTGAGCCAGCGCTCGCGCAGGTCGTTGAGCGCTTTGGCGGCGCTGGCAATACCTGCGGCGTACTCACTAACTCTGGGCGCTTTTCGTGGAATACCCCGCCCCCCCGGGGGGGGTGGTTGGGAGGGGGGAGCATTGCTCGAAATAGCAGCATTGGCGGGCATAGAGCCCCTCCCCAACCCTCCCCCGCTGGGGGAGGGGGTTGAATGCGCTCCCCCGCTGGGGGAGGGAGGTCTGCCGGAATGAGCGCGCCATCGGGCAATGTTTCTGTGCGTTGATGCGCGGTATCAGTAGGCGTGAGCCCAGCAGGGAAGGGGAAGGTTTCGAAGCAGGTGGTGGGGGTGTAGCGTGGGCGATCTTCTAACGAGGTGCCCAACCGCAAAGACCAGAGTTCGTGGAAACGGGAATGCAGGATGCCGAAGGTGGTGTCGTCGGCGCGGGCGGTGACGATGAGCTGCTTATCAGGAATTGTTGT
>JANMDS010000252.1:0-13419 GCA_031376405.1 Betaproteobacteria bacterium | reverse complement strand
CACTTTTTGCCCGACGTGTATGTGCCGTGCGATGTGTGTCACGGTAAACGCTACAACCGGGAAACCTTGGAAATTCACTACAAAGGCAAATCCATCGCGCAAGTATTGGAGCTCACCGTGGAGGAGGCGCATCCGTTTTTTGAAGCCGTGCCAATGATTGCGCGTAAGCTGCAAACGCTGCTCGATGTAGGCTTGGGCTACGTGCGCCTAGGGCAATCGGCCACTACGCTTTCGGGAGGCGAAGCCCAGCGGGTAAAGCTCGCGTTGGAGTTGAGCAAACGCGAAACCGGACGCACGCTTTACATTCTGGATGAACCGACAACAGGCTTGCATTTTGCAGACATTGAGCTGTTACTCGCCGTACTGCACCGGCTTCGCGACGAAGGCAATACGGTGGTGGTCATCGAACATAATTTGGATGTGATTAAAACTGCGGACTGGGTGCTCGATTTAGGGCCTGAAGGCGGCGCGGGCGGCGGGGAGATTGTGGCTGTGGGCACCCCAGAAGAGATCGCCGGGAACCCTAAAAGCGTTACGGGCAAGTATTTAGCCCCCATGCTTAAAAAACGCCAAATACCTGCGGCGTAAATTGGGCCTGTTTTGGGATTTATCTCCTGAAAAAACGTGAAAAACTGAAGCGTCAATGCGGTGGAGCGCAGAGCAGGGCGCGCCCCAGTGTATGACTGCATTCCCAGCGTCTGAGACTTTCGGTTCGCTGGTTTGGAAATATGCATATGCCTAATATGCTTATTCCACTACGCAACAAAAAAAACGTGCGGTCACAGTAAAGTCGCGTCCAACGGATTTAAAGTGAAACGACGATGTACCAGTACAACCCGATTGACCAAACGATTGTGGATGAGCGCGTAGCCCAGTTTCGCGATCAAACTGCCCGCTTTTTGGCTGGGCAGTTGAGCGAGGATGAGTTTCGTCCACTGCGCTTGCAAAACGGCTTGTATGTGCAGCGGCAAGCGCCGATGTTGCGCGTAGCAGTGCCCTATGGTGAGATGTCATCGAAGCAAATGCGCATGTTTGCTCACATCGCCCGTAAATACGATAAAGGCTACGGCCATTTCACAACCCGTCAAAACATTCAATACAACTGGCCTGCGCTTGAAACCGTACCGGATATTCTCGCGGATTTGGCCAGTGTGCAGATGCACGCAATTCAAACGAGTGGCAATTGCGTGCGCAATGTAACGTCCGATCATTTCGCTGGTATCGCAGTGGATGAGATTACCGATCCGCGTCCGATGGCGGAGTTGATTCGGCAATGGAGTACTTTGCAGCCAGAGTTCGCAGGTTTGCCCCGCAAATTCAAAATCGCGGTGAATGCTGCAAAAGAAGACCGGACAGCGTTGCAATTGCACGATCTGGCGGTGGAAGCGCTGAGCGAATCCACGTGGCGGATTTGGGTGGGCGGCGGCATGGGGCGCACACCGATTTTGGCGAAACAATTTAAGGATGTGTCGCGCGCCGAAGTGCTCGGATGGATTGAATCAATCTTGCGTGTGTATAACCTCTACGGCCGTAGGGATAACATTTACAAAGCGCGCATCAAAATACTGGTCGACGCGATGGGGATTGAGAAATTCCGCAGCGAAGTAGAAGCGGACTTCGCGGCGATGTATCGGCAGGAGCTGGCTGTTACCGATACTTCGTGGAACGCGGTGAAGGCGCATTGGACTAACACGCCGAAAAAAACCGCAGCAGATAGCGGCGTGGCCATTCGGCAATTGCGCGCAGATAACCGAGCCTTTGACCGTTGGGTGGAGCGCAACGTGTTCACCCACAAAGTGCCTGGCTACGCGGCGGTCACTATTTCGCTAAAAGCGCCAGGTCGCGCTCCGGGCGATGCCACGGCTGATGAAATGGACCTGATTGCCCAGTGGGCCGATACCTATTCGGGTGGCGAGCTGCGGGTTTCGCACGAGCAAAATTTGATTTTGGCGGACGTGCCCGCTGCACAACTATTTGCGCTGTGGAAAGAGCTCACCGCAGCCGGCATGGCCAAGCCTACGGTGGGTTTGCTGACCAACCTTATCGCCTGCCCTGGGGGCGATTTCTGTGCGTTGGCAAACGCCCGCTCGTTGCCCTTGGCCGAGGCTATTTTGCAGCGCTTTGACGATATAGACTACGTTCACGATTTGGGCGATTTGGATTTAAATATTTCTGGTTGCATCAACTCGTGTGGACATCACCATGTAGGGCATATCGGCATTTTGGGAGTCGATAAAAACGGTGAAGAGTGGTACCAAATATTGCTCGGTGGCGCTCAGGGTTCGCAAGCTTCGTTAGCAAAAGTGATTGGCCCTTCATTCGCGGTGGAGCAAGTGCCGGGTGCGATTGCACGCATGTTGGATGTGTATGTTGCGCAGCGCAACGAAGGCGAGCGATTTTTGGAAACCTATCGCCGTGTGGGATTGCCCGCTTTCAAAGCAGCAGCATATGAACTTTCGGAGGCGAAGTAGCTATGTCTACCATCAATTATTTGGGCGCAAACGTGGAAAGCCCGTGGCAGTTCTTCCATGAAGAAGCCATGCCGCAGGCGTGGCGCAATAGCGGTTATCCGCTTGTTTATTGGCGCGATGCCGTCGAGGTGCTCCCGCACTTGCCTAAGCTCGCTTCGCGCGCAGGGGTTTGGTTGAAGACAGAGGATGATGTTCACGAGTTTGCGAAAGCGGTGGGCGATGTGAACCGGCTTGTGTTGATTGCCGTAAACGTGCCAAAGTTTTCCGATGGCCGCATTGCCTCGATTGGCACGCTTTTGCGCCGCCGATACGGCTACACCGGCGAGTTGCGCGCAGTAGGCGACGTAATGGCCGATCAATTGGTGCAGTGGTCGCGTGCTGGATTCGATACGTTTACCTTGCGTGAAGATCGCTCCGACGAAACCGCAATGGCGAATGCGCGCAAAGCGCTCACTGCGTTTACCAAGCAGTACCAACCCAATTTAGTTCACCATAATGAGGCCGTGTCGTTCGCATGAGTGCCACCGTCTATTTAGTTGGCGCAGGCCCTGGCGCGGCGGATTTGATTACGCTACGCGGTGCGCGTGCGCTCTCGCGCGCGCAAATCGTTTTCGCCGATACGCTTGCAGGCGACGAGCTGAAAGCCCTTGCGCCGCAAGCGCGGTGGGTGAACGTGGGCAAACGTTGTGGCGGGCACAGCGTGGCACAAAGCGAAATTTGTGAAGCGCTCGTGGACGCGGCAAGCCACTACGACAAAATTGTGCGACTTAAAGGCGGCGATCCGATGATTTTTGGGCGTGCAGATGAGGAAATTGCAGCGCTGGCCGCTGCGGGTATCGCGCATGAAGTCGTGCCAGGCATCACTACTGCCTGTGCGGCAGCAGCTTCGCTGAAAGTGTCCTTCACCTCACGTGGAGTGCGCCGTAGCGTGAGCTTCGCCACGCCCTGCGTCGGCGCTGACTTGGAAAAGGATCAAAGTTGGCTCGATGCGGTGCGCGGCACCGATGCCACGGCGCTTTACATGGCTTCGCATCAGCGGGAAGTTCTCTCCCAGCAGATGCTAGGCGCGGGCGTAGCAGCAGCCAAGCCGGTCATTGCGGTGCAATCGGTGAGTGCGCAAAACGAACGGCGCTGGGTGGGTACGGTAGCGTCATTGCCAAGTTGCCCATTGCAAAAAGAAGACGGGCCGATTTTGCTATTGATCGGTGTGGCGCTCAAAAATGAAATACCTGCGGCGCAAAATGACACTGTTTTAGGATTTATCTCCTCTAAAATGGAGCAGTTATCGGAAATCACGATTGCTTAGAGGAACTGGCGTGTCCACTGCACTAAACGTTCGAAAAATTGTAGTCACCGTAGAAGAAATCCGGCACGACGGGGGTCCGCCGCCTTTAAAACCATTGCTGCAGGGCTCTGCGAGCATCGTGTTGGCAAATCCGTTCGCGGGCCGCTATGAGCCCGATGTGCAATGGATGATGGAGGCGTTGAAGCCCTATGGGTTAGAAATGTCCCAGCGTTTGGTGACCGCGCTCGGTGGTGCCGCGCAGATTGAAGCCTACGGTAAGGGCGCGGTGGTGGGCATCGAAGGCGAGTTTGAACACGGAGCGCTCTGGCATGTGCCCGGTGGGTACGCCATGCGCGAGCAAATCAAAGCCCCCGATGGCACGATGAGCAAAGCGATTGTGCCGTCTACCGAAAAGCTCGGCGTAGCCGGTACCGCCATTGATATTCCGCTGCACCACATTAACGCGGCCTATGTGCGTGGGCACTTCAACAGCATGGAGGTACGCGTGCAAGATTCTCCACGGCCACGCGAGCTCATGTTTGTGTTGGCGATGGCCACGGGCGGGCGCATTCACGCGCGCATGGGTGGGTTGGCGGTAAATGAGATTACCAAGTGGGACGGGCAGCGCTAAGCGCCCTCGCACACAAAAAACTATGAGCTTATCTAAATTTCAAACTGAAAAAGTCACCTCCGTTCACCATTGGAACGACACCCTTTTTAGCTTTACGACTACGCGGCGAGACGGACTACGATTTGAAAACGGGCATTTCCTGATGATTGGCCTTCCGGTAGAAGGTAAGCCGCTGCTGCGCGCGTACAGCATCGTGAGCCCAAATTACGCTGAGCATCTGGAGTTTCTTTCCATCAAAGTGCAGGATGGACCGCTCACGTCGCGCTTGCAGCACTTAAAAGTGGGCGACGATGTGATCGTGGGCAGCAAACCCACAGGTACGCTCATTACCAATGATTTGCGGCCAGGGAAAAACTTGTTTTTGTTCGCCACAGGCACAGGTCTCGCGCCTTTCATGAGCATCATCCGCGATCCAGAAACATACGAAAAGTTTGAGCGAATTATCCTCGTGCACAGCGTGCGCTGGGTCAGCGAATTGGCCTATCGGCAATTCCTCACCGAAGAGCTGCATCAGGACGAATACATCGGCGAATTAGTCGATGCAAAATTTACTTACTATCCAACCGTGACCCGCGAAGAATTCGAAACCCGCGAGCGCTTGACCACGCTGGTTGAGTCGGGCCGCATGGCGAGTGATCTGGGTTTACCGCAGTTAAATTCGCAAACGGATCGAGCGATGATCTGTGGCGGCCCATCAATGCTCGCTGATATTCGCGTAATTTTGGATAAGCTTGGGTTCGCCATTTCTCCAGGCATCGGCGAGCCGGGCGATTACGTGATTGAGCGCGCGTTTGTGGAGAAGTGAAAACGCACCGTGCTACCGATCGCCGGGCTCTGCGTTTCCCTCTAAAATAGCAAAAGAGCACTTCCCCGAGCACGAACGACCATGACCTACGTTGTAAACGAAAACTGTATTAAATGTAAGTACACCGATTGCGTGGATGTGTGCCCAGTCGATTGCTTTTACGAAGGTGAAAATATGCTTGTTATCGATCCCGATGAGTGTATCGATTGCGGCGTATGTGAGCCGGAGTGCCCCGTAAACGCTATCGTGCCGGATTCTGATGCGACGGATAAGTACATCAAGCTCAACGCGGAGTACGCACCGTTGTGGCCGAACATTACCCGCAAAAAAGCGGCACCTGCCGATGCTGATGCATGGAAAGATACGCCGAATAAAGATGCGCTGTTCTCAGCCGAACCGTTCAAGAAGTAATGCAAATCTAAGATGCCCTACACAGTTGGCATCGACGTTGGCGGCACGTTTACCGATCTGATTGCTGTAAACGCTGCAACGAGCGAGGTTAAGCTTGCGAAGGTCCCCACGACGGTTGATAACCAAGCGTTCGGTGTGATGAACGCGATCCGCGCTGCGGGCATTACGTTGGCTGATGTTGATGTTATTCTGCATGGCACGACTGCCACAACTAACGCCGTACTCGAGCGCAAGCTCGCGAAGGTTGGACTCATCACTACGATGGGGTTTCGCGATTCGCTCGAACTCGGGCGACGCACGCGGCCCACGCCCTATGGGCTAAAGGGGCATTTCGAACCACTCATTTCGCGTGAACGCAGGCTTGAAGTGCCCGAGCGGATGTTGGCCGATGGCTTGGTGCATTGTCCGCTCGACGAAGCGGCGTTTTTGCGCGCTTTAGAAAACTTGCTCGAGCAAGGATGCGAGTCGCTCGTTATCCATTTTTTACATAGCTACCAAAACCCTGCCCACGAAAAGCGTGCCGCTCAACTCGCGCGTGCGCATTGGCCAAATGCCTGTGTGAGCGTGGGGCACGAGTTAGTATCGGAGTATCGTGAGTATGAGCGGGGCGTTACCGCTGCGGTAAATGCGAGTGTGCAGCCTATTTTGGCGCGATACATCGCCACCTTGATGGCCACGCTCGCCGCCGAGAGCCAGCAGCCACCAAAGCTCTTAATCATGCAAGGTAACGGTGGAACGGTCGCGGCAGAAGTCGTTGCGCGCGCGGCGGTTCAAACCGTTATGTCGGGCCCGGCTTCGGGGGTAATGGCGGCGGTGGCCACCAGCAAAGCGGCAGGCATTGAGAACGTTATTACTTACGATATGGGAGGCACCTCCACCGATGTGGGCCTCGTGCGCAATGGCCTGGCGGCGGTGTCGTCCGAGCTTGAGTTGGAATACGCGATGCCACTTCGCGTGCCGTTAGTCGATGTGCATACCGTCGGCGCTGGTGGAGGCTCGATTGCGTTTGTGAACGAAGCAGGGCTTTTGCAAGTGGGGCCTAAAAGCGCCGGTGCAACGCCAGGCCCCATTTGTTACGGGCGGGGTGGGACGGAGCCCACGATCACTGATGCGAACGTATTGCTCGGGCGGCTCGATATTTCCAAGCTTTTGGGTGTTCCAAAGAAAATACCTGCGGCGCAAATTGGGGCCGTTTTCGACAATATCGTCGGTAAAAAGCTAGGTTTGAGCACGCTCGAATCTGCCGCCGCGGTTGTACGAATTGCGAATGACAAAATGGCGGGCGCGATCCGCATGATGTCGCTTGCCAGAGGCCACGATCCTCGCGATTTCGCATTGTTCCCCTTTGGGGGCGCGGGCCCTCTACATGCGTGCGCACTCGCGACTGAGCTAAATATCCCAACGCTTCTCATCCCGGCAAGACCCGGCATTACCAACGCGCTTGGTTGCGCATTGGCTGACTTGCGGCACGATTTTGTGAATACGCTCAACACGCCGCTTTCCAAGCTGGACATGGCGCAATTTCAATCCACAATCACGGAGCAGATTGATTACGGCAAAGCGGCGATTGCGCGCGATGGCGTACGCGTGGAGCGTGTAGAAACCCGTCATGCGCTTGATATGCAATTTTCCGGGCAAAGCCATTTGTTGCGAATCGATCTCGTGGACACGAATCTAACCCGTGAAGCCCTTGCTGAAGCGTTCGCGCATAACTATTGGCAACGCTTCCGTGTGAAGCTGCCAGAGATGCTTCCTGTGTTGGTGAACATACATACCGCTGTCATCGGTATTCGAAAAAAATGGCCACTTACTGCATTGGGATCGACCGAAACAGCGGCCCATGTTGCCGATGCAATCGTGAGCCGGCGGCCAGTATGGTTTGACGGCGGTCTGCGCGATACACCTGTGTACGCGCGCGAGAAAATCCCTGCTGCCCAACCATTTGAAGGCCCAGCTATCGTCGAGCAAATGGATTGCACGATAGTGATTGAACCAGGGTGGATTGCGGAGCATGATTCTTTGGGAAATATGGTCGTAAAAGTGCCCAATTTACGCCGCAGGTCTGAAAGTAAATGAGGATGAAAACCATCGATCCGATTACGCTCTCCGTTATTCAATCTGGTCTGCAGCAAGTGTGCAACGAGATGGATATCGCGTTTGTTCGCAGCGCGTTTTCTCCTGTTATTTCGGAAGCGTTGGACCGTTCCGATGGCATTTACCATCGCGACGATGGCGCGCTCATTGCGCAGGGGGAATTGGGTTTGCCGGTATTCGTGGGCACCATGCAATATTCAACCCAGGCCGTAATCGAGCGGGCAAAGAAACTTTCGCCAGGTGATGTTTTTATTGTGAACGATCCGTATCTGGGTGGCACGCATTTAATGGATGTGAAGTTTGTAAAGCCGTTTTTCTACAAAGAAAAGCTCTGGTGCTGGCTTGCAAACACGGGCCATTGGCCCGACACCGGTGGCATGGTGCCCGGTGGATTTTCTGCGAACGCTACAGAAGTGGAGCAAGAAGGCTTGCGCTTGCCGCCGGTAAAGCTGTTCAAAGCGGGCGTGCTCGATGAAGAGATTTTGTCCATCATCTTGTCAAATATCCGCCTCGCTGATCAGCGGATCGGCGATATTCAAGCCCAGGCTTCAGCGTTGACTGTTGGCGAAGTTCGGCTCGCCGCATTGCTAGATCGTTATGGCGCGGACGAGGTTGATGCTGCCGTGAAGGAGTTGCGCCTGCGCGCAGCGTTGCAAATGCGCGCGCAGATTGCGACCGTGCCCGATGGCGTTTATTGCGCGACCGCGATGGTGGACAGTGATGGCGTGGTGAACGAACCATTGATGATCGCGCTCACCATGACAAAAGCGGGCGAGGGCATCACATTTGATTTCACCGGCTCATCGTCGCCTTGCCAAGGCCCGATGAACTCTGTAATCGCCACCACCCGCTCTTCAGTCTACCTCGCAGTGAAACATGTGTTCCCGGATGTTCCGATTAATGCGGGTACGTTTGAGCCGCTCACGATTCATGATCCGCACGATACGTTTTTGTATGCAAAGTATCCGCGCCCGGTGTCCGGATGTGCGGCGGAGGTCAGCCAGCGCATAGCCGAAGCCGTCTTCGCGGCTTTTGCACAAGCGATCCCCGACCGAATGTTCGCCTCGCCAGCAGGCACATCTGGAAATCTCACCATCGGCGGCACGGATCCGCGTTCAGGCAAACCGTATGTGATGTACGTGATTTCTGGTGGCGGCTACGGGGGCTTTGCGGGTGGCGACGGTATTAGTAACGGCTGTTCAACGATTGGTATTTCAAAAACTACACCTGTAGAAATTTTGGAGCAGCGCTATCCGGTTCTCTTCGAACGTTATGCCATCCATGAAGGATCGGCAGGACTCGGGCAGTGGCGCGGCGGTTTTGGCGTTCACTACACCGTGCAACTTCTCCGAGGGCAAGCCGTTGCGAGTATGGTGATGGACCACGGAGCGATCGGCCCGCAGGGAATGCTCGGAGGTGAGCCTGGGGGTTGCAATAAAGTGGCGGTTCACTTCGCTGGCGGACGCACGTACTGCCCGCCACATCTGTCGAAAGATCAGGGAATCGTGCTTGAAGCGGGCGATGCGATTGATGTTCGCACCCCAGGTGGAGGTGGATATGGCAATCGAGACACGCGCAGCGAAAGTCTGCGAGGGCTTGATTTAGTGTACGAAGACACCAAAATTCAAACGAGCGTATGTTGATTGCATGATTACTTGCGCGGCAAAATGAAATTTCAACTAAAATGCTGGGTTGATTTGAGAGGATTGCACTTTGACTACCGACACACTGTTAGGGTTCGCTGCACACGGGCTTTTCGATATGCCATGGTGGGGCTATATCGTTACCGGCCTGGTGTTTACGCACATCACGATCGCGTCGGTCACCATTTTTCTCCACCGATGTCAAGCGCATCGCGGACTCGATTTGCATGCGGTACCAACCCATTTTTTTCGGTTTTGGTTATGGCTGACAACGGGGCAGATCACTAAGGTTTGGGTCGCGATCCATCGTAAGCACCACGCAAAGTGCGAAAAAGAAGGTGATCCGCACAGCCCAGTTGTGTTTGGAATCAAGAAAGTGTTTTGGGAAGGTGCCGAACTTTACCGCGCAGAAGCGAGAAACCCTGAAACGATGGAACGTTACGGCACAGGCACACCCGATGACTGGATCGAGCGCAATCTATACGACAAACGCTCCGTTTGGGGACCTGTGTTGTGTTTAATCTTGTATGTTGCCGCGTTTGGCGCGATGGGCGTAACGCTCTGGGCGGTTCAAATGGCATGGATTCCGATCACTGCGGCAGGAGTGATTAACGGAATTGGTCACTATTTTGGTTATCGGAATTATGATTGCGAGGATGCAAGTACGAATATCGTTCCTTGGGGGATTTTGATCGGTGGCGAAGAGCTCCACAACAATCATCATGCCTACGGTTCTTCTGCCAAATTTTCCTCCAAACCGTTTGAATTTGATATTGGCTGGCAATACATTCGCATCCTGAGCGCGCTGAAACTGGCGACCGTGCGCAAGACTGCACCGCAATTGGGAACGACGCCGCACGAGCGCATCGATTTCGACGGCCTGCAAGCCATCATCACACACCGCTATAAAGTTGGACAAGCTTCATTGCAACTGCTTAGAAAGTCATGGCAGCGGGCGGTGCGTGAAAACGGCGGCAACGCCGCTGCGCTGCAAGCGAGTTGGTCAACACTTAAACGCGATGCCAACGAATTGGCTGCGCATGAGCGGGACCGTCTCCAAACCGTGTTGGGGGATAGTGCCGCGCTTGCTAAGGTGTATGCATTGCGCCAGGAGTTATCTGCTTTGTGGTCGCGGTCGAGCGAAAGCAAGGATGAGTTAGTCTCTCGCTGGCGCCAGTGGTGCGAGCGAGCCGAAGGTTCTGGAATTCCCGAAATGGTTCAGTTCAGCCGCGAGCTCCGACGCTATGCCTAATGGGGGATGGATTCTGAGTCCCGTTGGTCGTAAAACGCCTAAATGCCAAGCTCATTGACGATGTGTCAGTTTTTTTTACACAAATATTGTAATTTTATGAATTTCGCATTGATTTCTTCGCAAAACTTAGAAAGTTCGTCATAAAATAGAACTTCAAATATGTGGTTTTGCGCCGAAAGCGCAATGCCGCGATGAAAGGATTTGTTATGCAGCACGTCAATCGTGTTCGGGGTGGTTTAGGTGTTGTACTCGCTGTTTTCCTTGCAGTTCTAGCGGGCTGTTCGACCGTGAAGGCGCCGCCTGCACCCCGTGTAGCCGAAACAGGCACATTCAATTATCGGATTGGTCCTGGCGATGGTCTCAACATCGTTGTGTGGCGAAATCCCGAGCTCAGCTCAAAAATTTCTGTGCGGCCCGATGGGCGAATTACCGTTCCACTCGTTGAAGATTTGGAAGCACAAGGCAAAACGCCGACGGATTTGGCCCGAGAAATCGAAGGCAAATTGGGCAAGTATCTCCAGGAGCCCGTTGTAACCATCGTTGTGGAATCGTTTGGCGGGCCGTATAGCGAACAAGTGCGCGTGGTTGGTCAGGCCGCGAAGCCCGCCGCGATACCGTACCGTCAAAAAATGACTGTGCTCGATGTAATGATTGCGGTGGGAGGGCTAACGGATTTTGCCTCCGGCAACGAAGCTACGATCATCCGATCCCGTGAGAAAAACCGCGTATATAGCGTTCGCTTACACGACTTGCTTCGCCGCGGCGATATTTCGGCGAACGTCGAAATGATGCCAGGCGATGTGCTCATTATTCCCGAAGGCTGGCTCTAGAAGAGCTGGCTCATTCGTCAAGCGCGCTGCGCTGAAACTCATTTGGTGAAAATATGGTAGACGTAATCCTCCAACTTAAATCGCTGTTGCGCAGCTTCTGGTTGCACCGGTGGCTGGGTCTTGGTGTGGCTTGGCTCATCGGGATTCTCGGTGCTGCGACCGTCTACATCATCCCGGATCAATACGAAGCCAACGCGAAGGTGTATGTTGATACGCAATCGATTTTGAAACCTTTGATGCGTGACCTAGCTGTTCAATCAAACGTTGATACGCAAATCACGATGCTTAGTCGCACGCTGCTCTCCCGCCCAAACATCGAAAAAGTTATCCGCATGTCGGACATGGATGTTCGCGCCCGCACGCCGGCAGAGCGGGATCGCATGATTGATGATTTATTGAAGAACGTTGAGATGCGCGTTGCCGGAGGCACTAATTTGTATTCCATCATCTACAAAAATCGCAACCAAGAAGAGGCGAAGCGGGTCGTCGCATCCTTGCTTACGCTGTTTGTAGAGCAAAACTTAGGTGATAAACGTAAAGACTCCGATCAAGCGCGTCGATTTATTGATGAGCAGATCAAGGTTTACGAGCAAAAGCTAGTTTCGGCAGAAAATGCTTTGAAAGAATTTAAGCTCAGAAACATGGAGACTATGCCGGGGCAACGTACCGACTATTTCTCCCGGATGAACGATTTAGGTGGCACGCTAAATCAGGCCAAACTTGAGCTGCGTGAGGCCGAGATGGCCAGGGACTCAATTAAGCGCCAAATTGGCTCTGAGCCGCCAACCGTCGCTGTCGCTGACATTGAATTGCTATTACCGGCGAATAATGCGGGTTCTGGCCTTGCTTCGTTGCCCACTCAAGGTTCTGCCGACCCTCTGCTAGAGCAGCGACTTGTTTCGCTTCGTAAATCGTTAGACGATATGCGCCTGCGCTTCACCGATGAGCACCCCGATGTGCGAGGAGCAAAGCGCATCATTGAGCAACTAGAAGAGCAGCGCAAAGAACAAATTGAGGCAAATACGGCAGCCTTGGCGCGATCCCGCGCGGCGATGCAGCGAGCCGCGGCTGAAACCAAGGCACCAACTTCTGGCGGCGGCGGTGGCACCAACACGAAGCCTAATCCTGTATATGAACAGATGCGTGTATCGATGGCAGAATCTGAAGCGCAAATTGCAGCCTTGCGTGCACGGGTTTCTGAGTTCGAGGGGCGTGTTGGGCGCCTACAAGGGCTCGCAGCCGCGGTGCCCAAAGTTGAGGCGGAGTTCTCTCAGCTCAACCGAGATTACGACATCAATCGTGATAACTATCAAAAATTGCTGGCGCGACGTGAGGCTGCTCAGATCTCAGGGGAGATGGATGCATCGTCTGGTGTGGCCGAGTTTCGTGTCATTGAGCCACCGCGTGTAAATCCGCGCGCGGTTTGGCCCAACCGCCCACAGTTGCTGGGTGTGGCGTTCTTGGCTGCTTTGGGTGCGGGTGGTTTGGCGACCGTGATCCGCAGTCAGCTGAGTCCAGTATTTACTGATCGCCGAGCACTGCGCACTGTATTGAATGTACCAATGCTGGGTACTGTTTCGTTGATTCGAACCGGCGCTTACCGAAACGCGCAGCGAAAATCGATGCTGGTATTCGCACTCGGAGTTGCTGCGCTGTTTGGAACATTTATTGTCGCGCTAACGTACTTCTCGATCAAGTCTGGCCTACTTGAGAAAGCAATGTTATGAAGGGGCTCGGTTCACTTTTTAATTTTGGACGCAATTCGGCCGAAAGAGCTAAATCGCCACCGGGTCGACCTGTTCAGCGCCAGTCTGATCACGTCTCTCGTAAAGATGGCTCAGAGTCGCGTATGCCAGGACGGATAGTAGAAACCGTCGGATCAGGTGTCCCAATTGCGCTGGATCTCGAGCGGCTAAATCGGCTTGGATTTGTAACTCCAGACGGAGACAGAAGTCTTCTAGCAGAAGAATTTCGGGTGATTAAACGGCCACTGCTCA